>JACQZC010000088.1 GCA_016207905.1 Nitrospirota bacterium
CAAAAGGGATTAAATCCTTTACTATATGACTATAGTTTATAAGAAACTGGGGAAGACAGGTCATTCCCGCTTGTCGGGAATCGTTCTTTAAGAAGGATTCTGGAGAAGACAGAATGACAAGCTGGAGAAGACAGAATGGAAGGGGTGCAGAATGACGGGGATTAATGTTAATTATTAAAGCAAAATTAAAGCAGGAATCTTTTAAAATCAATAACTTAGGAGGTACCCCCCTCCCCCTATTAAATTAAAGCAAAGGAGGACATTTCTAAAAAGGCTTAACGAGGGCTTTGACCTGATATAAAAGGATGTGTTACCTTCAAGATGTAATGGAGCCATTCATATCTATAATCATACCTAACCATAATGGAGGTAAAACCATTGGTATGTGCCTTTCATCCATTATGACAGAGCGACCTCATGACCTCGAGGTAATAGTTATCGATGACTGCTCATCCGATAGCTCGGTGAATACTATAAGGGAATTCTTAGTCCTCTTACCACTTAAGCTGATAGAGCTTAAGGAGCATTCAGGTGCATCTAAGGCAAGAAACCAAGGAGCAAAACAGGCATCAGGCGAGATGCTTTTCTTTATGGATTCAGACTGCCTCCTTATGAAAGACACACTTTATAATGCCATAAAGGCATACAAGGATAACCCGAATGCCATTATAGGAGGCACCTATACCCTTTTACCCTTTGATAAGGATTTCTTCAGCACCTTTCAGTCTATATTCGTAAATTATTCGGAGACAAACAGCGATGACTATATTGCCACACATGCCATGATTATAAATAGAAGGCTTTTCCTCGAAAACAGAGGATTCAAAGAGGATTTCCTTCCAATACTCGAGGATGTGGAGTTCAGCCATCGAATAAAAAGGCAGGGTGTAAGACTTTTCATAAACCCCGATATAGTTGTCAGGCACATATTTAACTTTAACCTCATGAGGTCCCTTAAAAATGCAGTAAGAAAATCCATGCACTGGGTAGTTTACTCGTTAGGAAATAAGGATATCTTTAAAACCTCGGGCACAGCCTCCATGGAGCTTAAGATAAATGTCATCTGTTTATTTTTATGCCTTCTTTTTCTTATTTTATTTTTTTCTTTTAAAAGTCCTTTTTTTTTGGCTCTTATAGCTTCAATATCAGGTTTTAATCTTTTTATAAACAGACATTTCCTAAGGGCAATAGTTAGGGCAAAAGGACTGTTTTTTTCAGGAGGAGCATTGTTTTATTACATGACACTTTATGGCATGGCAGTTGGTGTTGGCTCCTTTGCAGGTCTCCTCAAATACTTATACGGGAAGAGATAATGTATAGTCCATTTAGATTTATACCTCATGTTTTCAGGAAAAAGCCTGTTCACCTTACATTTTTCGTGACGAGGAAATGCAATCAGAAATGCCCATTTTGCTTTTATCTATCGAGGTCAAAGGAAGCTCGTAATCCTCTTACATTTGAAGAGATAGAGAAAATCTCCTCCTCCTTTGGAACACTTCTCTGGGTTTCATTTTCAGGCGGAGAGGTTTTCTTAAAAGACAACCTCGTTGACATAACAAAGGTCTTTTATAAAAACACCTTGCCCTCTATACTCCTTTATCCTACAAATGGGATGATGCCTGAAATAATAAAAAACAAGACCGAAGAGATACTGAGGCATTGCAAAAAAAGCACCGTTGTCCTTAAGCTCTCCTTAGATGGCTTAAACGAAAAGCATGACTTGCTTCGAGGGGTATCAGGCAGTTTTCAGAAACTAATGGAGACATTAGGGGCACTCGCTCCGCTTCTCTCTGAGTATCCTAATTTCGAGCTTGGAATAAACACTGTCTTTTGCAGTGCAAACGAAGATGATATGGATGAGCTCATCTCTTTTGTAATGGGTCTTGAGCCTATAAAAACACACACAATCTCCCTGATAAGAGGGAATGTAAAGGACAATGCCTATAAGGCAGTGGATATCGAGAAATACCTCAGGGCATCTATGAGGTTGGAGGAAAACCTGAAAAACAAGAAATCCCCTATATATAGGTTCCATGGCTCAAGAGTTAAATCGGCACAGGATATCCTTCAGAGAAGGCTCATATACAGAACCGTTACAGAGGACAGCCAGATAATCCCCTGCTATGCAGGAAGGCTTAATGTCACCATGACAGAGGAAGGAGAGGTATTTCCCTGTGAGGAATTCGATTATAAAATAGGAAATATAAGAGACTCTAACTATGACATAAAAACCCTTCTTAAATCCCCTGAGGCAAAAAAAATCATCTCTGATATCTCGAAAAACAAATGTCATTGCTCGCATGAATGCTATATGATGACGAATATCCTTTTTAATCTAAGAAAATACCCTGAGCTTCTTAAGGAATATCTTCAGGTTTAGGTCTCTTCTTAGGCTGAGGACCGTGCCCTTTCCATAGATGAAAGAGGCTTTTAAAGGCTTTGACGGCTATCTTAAGGTCATTCATATTTCTCATTTCAAGGAGTCTCTTAAGGATAAACGATGGTCTTGAATAGAACTTTTTGAAGGCTATTTGTCTCAACCTGATAATCTCCTGTTTTGTCATTGTAAAGGGGACAAATGCCGCACCCTGATATGTAAAGTCCGTTAGGTCATTTGAGAGGGTGCCGTATTTTTCGAGGTTATCGTAAAGGTATGAGCCTGGGAAAGGGGTTATTGCATGGAAGTTTGCCATATCAGGGTTAAGCTTGATTGCAAACTCAATGGTTTTCAAGCCTTCCTCGAATGTCTCACCGGGGATGCCAAACATAAACGGAGTGCTGACTTTAAGTCCAACATCCTTTGCAAAACTCACAGCTTGCTTAATCTGCTCTATGGTTGTTCCTTTTCTTATGGCGTTTAGGTTTTTCTGTATACCGCTTTCAGCTCCAAAAAGCACTGCCCAACAGCCTGCATCCTTGAATGCCCTTAGAAGGGGCTTGTCAGCCTGATTCACACACAGAGAGGCAAACCATGTGAAGTCAAGCCTTCTTAAGCGTATCTCCTCTGCTATCTCCATTGCCCTTCCTCTGTCTCCTGCAAAGGTATCATCGAGGAATTTTATTTCCCTATATCCCTGCTTAAGGCATAGCTCTATCTCATCCATAACATTTCCAACACCTCGGTAGCGGATTCCCGTGTTTCGCTCTTTATCTATCTGAAAACAGAATATACACCTTCTGTTACAGCCCCTTGAGGTAATCATTACTGCAACCGGTCTTCTCCTATATGTAGCAGGTGGCGGGATGTAGAGGTTTGTATCTCCAAGAAGCTCTCTTTTTGGAAACGGAATCGAATCGAGGTTTCCGATAAGCGGTCTATCGGGGTTCACCTGAACTTTAGTATTACTCTTAAATGCAATACCCTGAACGCCTTCGAGGCTCCTGCCCTGCTCAAGCCTATTAAGCATTTCTACAAGGGTAAGCTCTCCCTCGCCTGTAACAACTGCATCTATGTCCAAGGAGAGGCATTGCTCCCTTTTTGCTATTGGATAAGGACCACCAACTGCAATAAAGATATTCCTGTTAATCTTCTTAATGTCTTTGGCTGTACTCAAAGCCTTTAGCCAGCCAAATGCAGTTGAGTAAAGACCAACGAATTCGGGCTTATAATCCTCTACCTCTTTGAGTATCTCTTCATGGCTTCTAAATGCCCCATTAAGGAACCTGACCTCATGTCCTTCTTTGATGAGGCATGAGGCTACATAGAGGGTTCCCAATGGTTGCCAGTAGTTTATCTGTGACTGAACTGTTTTTGAGGAAAATATCTCCTCGGGTCGCCACGAAGGTATAATAAGAGCGCACCTCATAGGGAAGCGGCTTCTATACCGGATTCGATGGCATGGTCCATGTTGTAATATCTAAACAGTCCGCCTCTTCCTATTATGTGAAGGTTTTTGAATCCATCGAGGTAGCTTATTATATTTTTCACATGCATGTCATAGCCGACCTCAAACAAAGGGTAAGCCTTTGGCACCCTTATCACAAGGCTATCAAAAACCTCTTCCTTTTTGATAAGACCGAGAGCATCGAGGTGTCTGACTGTAAGGTCTGTTAGCTCATTATCTTTTAAACTCCATACACTGTCATTTTTAAAGCAGAAAAATTCTATTACAAGAAGTGTCTTGTCTTCGGGTGCCATATAGGGGCTCCAGTTTTTCGGCTCATGGAGCCTTCCAAATGGAATCTTAGCCTCAGGTATATATATCCATGTCTGGTCAGTAACCCTTTGCCTGTTTACCATGACTGCCACTATCACGAGGTCCCTGTAATTAAGGCTCGATGCCGAATGAAGGACATCAGAGGGAGGCTCGGGATGTAATATCTTCACAAGACTGCTAAGGGGAATCGAGGATATAAACCTTTCTCCATCGACTGTGTAAGTTCGGTCACAGTTTTTTGCCTCCATGCTTACTATTTTAAAATCTTTATGTATTAATCTTCTGACAGTGGTTTCGGTATGAACAGGGTTGTTTTTCGTTATCTCTTCTTTGAGTCTTTCCGAAATCCTTCCAATTCCAAGACAAGGATAAAGGAATCTGTCTGCAAGTGTTGGTATCTTCTTACCACTGAATTTAAAGAAAGCGTTTTTAATTGCCGCTCCTAATGAGAGCCCCTGAATTCTTTTAGCCACCCAGTCCTGACTTATCATTCGACAGTCTATGCCCCAGACCTTTTCGCTATATTCCTTGAAATAGAGATTAAACATGGTTTTTCCGAAATTACTTATAACCCAATCTTCGAGCGAGATACAGTTGGGTTTATTTATCAGGGCAGTGAGTTTCTCTTTGCCGTAATCGAGGATTATCTTTGTTGTTACGGACAGACCTAAACCTGAAATACTATTCAGGGGCTTAAGGGGATAGTCAAAATAGTTTTCTCTAAGGTATATCTTGCTTTTCCTTGAAACGGAAAGCAACTCATCCTTCATGAGGTCTTTGACAAAGGTTTCTATTTTTTTATTTTTTGTAAAGAACCTGTGTCCTCCAAGGTCAAAACGGAAATCTCCACTAACGATTGTCCTTGAAAGCCCTCCGACAGATGAATCTGCCTCAAAGACCAAGACCCTTTTTCCTGCCTTTGTTAGGGCATATCCAGCGGAAAGTCCTGCAAGCCCTCCGCCTAAAACAATGGTAGTTTCCAAATACTTCCTCCCCAAAACCTTTTAGGGTCAATAGCCCTTTTCAGAGCCATTGACCCTAAAAACCTGCTACCTCCTAAGAAGTCAACCCCTGAATTATCTAACAACCAGCACAGGGACTTCAGAATTGTTTACAACCTCTCTACTTACACTACCCATAAAGCGATGAGTAACTCTTTTTCCTCTTGAGCCAATTATTATCATGTCAACATCTTCTTTTTTAGCGGTCTTCAGGATTTCCTCGGCAGGATGCCCTGTTTTGATAACAGGCTTTATGTTAGAGACACCGTTTCTCTCGAGGGTCTTCGTGTAAACATCCAATATCCTGTCTGCCTTTTCATCCAGTTTGTTTTTATACTCCGTGCCTTCCAGCACATCTTTTAAGGTTTCCATCTCTGCAGCACCGAGCATCTCATCTATCAGGGACCTGCCCTCGAATTTCTCCACATACAAAAGTAAAACAGTCTCTGGATTCATGCACTTACAGAGCTTACTCCCAGCAGAAACCGCAGATTTTGAGCCCTTGGTGTCATCCACTGCAATTAATATCTTTTTCATATTTCACCTTCTCCTTAAAGGGTCACACTGACCCTCAACGATAACTCAGGGGTCAATGACCTCGATATAAGGCTTATTTTCCGTATCCACCTGCTGCTCCGCCTCCTCCATATCCACCTGCTGCTCCGCCTCCTCCATATCCACCTGCTGCTCCGCCTCCTCCATATCCACCTGCTGCTCCGCCTCCTCCGTATCCACCTGCTGCTCCGCCTCCTCCGTATCCACCTGCTGCTCCTTCAACGCCTGCTGGTTTCTCGGTGTGTCCTGTCTGACTATAAATAGTCAGCACCCCTAAGATTCCCACAATGGCGATGATAATTACTACCAGAGGTGTTTTCATATTAGCCTCCTCCTAAAATTGTTAACTACCTTATCCCTTTTTGATTTTATAATAGAATTTTCCGCCTTCCTGCCTTTTGTCAACAACCTCATTGCCGACCTGCTCGCACATTTGCGTTATTGTTTCAGCAGATGAGGGATTGTCGAATATCACCTCAACAACCTCGCCTTCTTTCATTTTCTCGAGGGATTTTTTCGTGTAAATCTGAGGGTGTGGACAAACAAAGCCACAGACATCCAGCATATAAGTTCCCTCACCTGTTTTTTCGAATTTCACTGCCATAGCAAAATCCTCCTTTTTATTTTTATATTCAGAAAGCCTCCATCTCTTTAGCCATCTTTTTTTCAGTCCACCAGTTAAAGAACTTCACTCCAATGAATGCGCCTCCAACCATGCCTGCACCATAAAGCCATCCACTTGGGTCTCCGCCTGCAACCCTTATAAAGAATGCTCCGATATTACAGCCCAGAGCAGGTCTTGAGCCCATGCCCATCAACATTCCACCAAGAAAACCCCAAACCCATAGCTCGCCCTTAGGCAGTTTAAACTTGAATTCGTTGTTTAGCCGTGCCATTACCATTGCGCCAAATATAATGCCCAAGGACATCCAGAGTGCTGGGTTACGCCATAGCTCGGGAAGTCCGTTGTTTATCCCGAAAAACACATTGTCCCTCATGTTCCAGCCCAATTTATGGAGAAACCATGCCCCAAACTGTGCCTCCTGAGAAGTTATATACCAGTAGCCAGGGTCAAAGACAGTGCCTTTTATCGAGACATCCGCAGTATGTCCCATTCTTGTAAGAAGCTCTCCAAAATTCTGGACACCGAATTTCAACTGCATTCCCTTCATAACAAATATATGGAGCCCTGCAACAATACCAACAAGGATTCCCATAATGGTCGTTCTCTTCGATGCAGTTATCATATTCCAGATTCCAGAAAGCTCAGCACCAAACCCGGTTGTTCCGCCTTTCTCCTTAGCCCTTTTCTTCATAAAGCCCTTCCTTGAATAGACCGCATAGATTACGATAAGCAGAATCGCCGCAGGAATAAGGGCATTCAGAAGGGAATCTCCGATATAGTATTTTAGGGCACCTGGAAATGCATCGGATATTACTTTTGTATGGGATAATTGAACAGTAGGCTGGTCCCACACATAGCCTGTAAGGTATTTGTCAAATGACGAGGTTACCTTATCAACAGGAAGCCCTTTTGCCATAGATGAATCGAGCCACTTCTGTGGGATAAGGAAATCGAACCAATTGACATCCACGAATATTGCCTGGCCGAATGATAGTCCGGCAACTGCAACGAGAAGCGATGTGCCATTGCCCTCGCCAATTTTATAAAGAGACCCAGATGCGCACCCACCGGCTAAAACCATTCCAACACCAAATGTCAGCCCTGCTATGAGTGTGTGAATCCCGAATGGAGCTGGATGAAATGTGCTCATGTTGGTTGTAGAAAGAGTCGCCTGAATAAGGCTGAAAAACACAAGTGCAACCATGATTCCAACTGCCATTCTCGGAACCCCTGCCGCAAACAAATCCCTCGAGGCAGAGGCAAAGCAAAATCGTCCATACTGAAGCATCATGCCATAAGCAAATCCAAACCACATGTAGGCAACAAGATACATGTAGAAGACATTTGCTTTGTAATAGAGAACGCTGATGAGGACTAAAATGGCTGTGATTATGAAAGCCCAAACAACATTCTTTTTCTCAGCACTGTTATTTGCTCCCACTTTCTTTTCCTCCTCCTTGATTTATTGATTCAAACCATTAAGGTTCTCTGATATTTTGTGAAAGGAATGATTTTTTATAGAAATAACGCAGTTCTTTCCTCCCTTCTTTCTAATAATGGTAAAAATACAAGCGCCGTTATGATTTTAACTACCTCCCCATCCTCTAAAGACATTAATATAAAAGCAAAAAAGCAATCGAAATGTCAAGCCCCCTGCCCTGTCCAGATAGTGTGTTTGATATTAATGATAAACCACAGACATCACAGTATCGATCTCTTCTTTTTCTACGGCACCGATAGTGTTTTTAATCAGTCACCGAGGCTATAGAGTCTTCTATGATATTAAGCATTTCTCTCAGGTTCTCAAGGCTTATGCTAAGAGGTGGCATGATGACAATAACATTTCCCAAAGGCCTTATGAGCACACCTTTTTCCCTTGAACTCCATGCAACCTTCCATCCGATTTTTTCTTCGATGGCATAAGGCTCTTTTGTCCCTTTATCCTTAACAAGCTCTACGCCTGCCATCAGACCCTTTCCCCTTGCATCTCCCACATGCTTAAACAATGAGATGCTTTTAAGCCATCCTTCAAGCACTTCTATCTTGGGCTTGAGGTTTTTTATTGTCTTTTCTTTTTCAAAAACCTCAAGGCATGCTAAGGCAACTGCACATGCAATGGGATTACCTGTATATGAATGTCCATGAAAGAATGTCTTAAGCTCCTTATACTCGCCAAGAAAGGCATTGAATATCTTCTCAGTTGCCACAGTAACTGCAAGCGGAAGATATCCACCTGTTATGCCCTTTGAAAGGCATATAATATCAGGGCTGACCCTTTCATTCTCGCATGCAAAGAATTTTCCTGTCCTTCCAAAGCCTGTAGCGACCTCATCTGCAAGCATCAGAACTTTGTATTTTGTGCATAGCTTTTTTACACCCTTTAGATACCCATGTGGTAAGACGATTATACCACCTGCTGACTGAACCATGGGCTCAATAATCAAGCCTGCTATGTTTTTTGAGTGTCTTTTAAGGATTTCCTCCATTGCCTTAAGGCATCTTAACTTACATCCAGGATATGCAAGCTCAAATTCACATCTATAGCAATAAGGAGAAGTCGCCTTAAATGTCTTAAATAAAAGTGGCTTAAATTCCTCGTGGAATATATCTATGCCTCCTACACTCACTGCTCCAAGTGTGTCACCATGGTATGCGTTTTTAAGAGATAGGAAGGAGTGTTTTCCACGAATACCCTTATGCTTCCAGTATTGAAATGCCATCTTCAGTGCCACTTCTATTGCGGTTGAGCCATTATCTGAGTAAAAGACCTTACTCAGTCCTGTGCCCAATCCTGCATCTACAACCCTTATAAGCCTTTCTGCCAGTTTAATTGCAGGCACATTGCTTAGACCTAAAAGGGTAGTGTGAGCTATTTTTTCAACCTGTTCTTTTATGGCATCATTGAGTTCTTTTTTCCTGTGTCCATGGATATTGACCCATAAAGAGGAGACCCCATCAAGATACCATCTGCCATAAATGTCCTTAAGGAAACAGTCCCTTCCTTCGGAGATGATTATAGGGGTTTCGGAAAGCCAGTCTTTCATCTGGGTAAATGGATGCCAGATGTATTTTTTATCTGCCTCTTCTAAGTGTCTGTTGTCTTTTAGGATGCCCATGTTTTTCTAAGTAAGTTTGAGGGATTTTATTAACATACAGGCTGATTAGGGCATCAGCCTGTACGCTATGGCAATTAGCGGAGCAGACTACCTTTAATGGGTTCAAAAACATGCTCAACTTTATATCGGGCGACTTTTCTCCTTTTCATCGCTTCTTTTTCTTTGACAGGCATGTCTTTGTCTATGAAATCAAGCTCTGCACCGTCCACAATAGTATCTGCAATATTCGGATGTTCAATTAACTGCCTTATAAAATCAAATGTCATGCCGATATTTCTTTCTGCATACTCTTTCTTTGTCATTATCTCATCCCCTTCTTAAATTTTTCCTTATACCATTCCCACCTGTCTTTTATGTCCTGCTCAGCATATGTTAAGGCATCGCTAAGGTTCTGTATAGAAATTGGCTGTTTAATTTCTGCTCCTTTTGGGCTTAATATGTCACGATGGAAAAACCCGTGAGAGCAATCATACCTAACAATGGCATACCATTTATCCTTAATCCTTGATTCGTACTGGACAACGACATCTACCACTTTGCCTTTTTCTATATTGATTTTTACCCTTAATCTATCATCTCCGCCCGGGATTAGTTCTTTTGTGAATTCTTTCTTCCCCACAGGATTCCTTATGTTAGTTTGCGTTTTGCTTATTGTTGACTTTGATTATAGCATAACTGCATTCCTGTGGAAACAGGAATCCAGTCCTCTGTCATTGCGATACAGGGGCAATTGCCTGTGACTATGAGGGTAAGGGGGGCTGGAAGAAGGTTGGGAGAGTATTGTGTGGCAATCAGCAAAAGTGCTTGACAAGGAGTATACATATGTGATATTTTCATCCCACATGAGGTTGTAATGGGGGATGGATGTTAAGCATAGCTCTTAAGAGATTGGCTCGGAATTTGCCACTCACTCACTCACTCACTCACTCACTCACTTTTAAGTCTCTATAAGAATTTAGCAGTTGAAAAAAGGCGTCCTGAATTTTTCAGGGCGCCTTTTTTGTTTGAGGTGGAACTATGCTAAGACCTGCACGGGTTATATTTATTAGCATACTTCTTTATCTAATCTGCTTGCTGGGAGTTGCAAATGCAGGACAGACACCCAATTTTTTTGCTAGTCCCAACATACTGGGTGCTTCACTAATCGCTCCGCGTGCTATAGTTGATGACATGAGAGGAAAAAGGCTTAAAGTGGAACTTTCTCCAGCATATTGGTCAACAGGTTTTGATGGTGGAAGTGCGGATGGATATGGAGGCTCTATTGCCCTAAAATATGAATTTAGTCCTCGCTGGGGCGTATCTCTTTTAGGTGGTTACGGCTCTTCAAATGAATTCTCAAGTTCAAAAAGATTTTTCGGCGAGCCGAATGTGCCTGCCTCTACTAAATACAGGCTTGATTATAGCTCAGTTGTGGCGTTTGCACTGACTCATGACTTTTTTTCAAAACCAGGGGGGTTTAGGCTTCCAATTTCAATTGGTGTTGCATCTGGAGGAGGAAAGGTTTCAGGGGAGGAAAAATCCACCGGTTACACTGTAATTATTGACTGTGAAACTCCCCCTGTGCTTAGCTTTTTTGTTGGGCTCACTGCATCATTTAATATAAAAGATCTTCGTTTTATTTCATCACTAATGGTTGTTGGGAGTGGAGATAACGAAATTACATGGAGGCACTCTGATGGAAGAGTTGAGACTAAATCATTTGACCCATCCTTTCCCAGCATAGTTTCTGGCTCTATAAATTATGCACCGTTTAATCTTTCGTACAACTTTCAGCGCAGTGCTAATGTAGAAGACCTTACAATACATTCTCTTACTTGGAGAATACCTCTTACGAATTGAAAAATGGGACTAATATTCATGGACATGCTTTTTGTGCCCTTAAAAGGACAATAGACAATAAAATAGGGGGAATAGGGGCTTGTTCATGCTCCCCAATCCGCTAACTTTTAGAATACCCTGAATAAAATTCCCCTCTCCACCCCCACTGCCCCTTCGGCAGGGCTGTTGCAATATAACCAGCCCCTTTATCTATAAATCCGCACCCCTGGTATTTGCTCAAAGTGCTTATCAAGGGTAAAGATAGCGAGGTTATGTTCAAGGGCAATAGCTGATATAAGGACATCAGAGAAAGGAAGATTTAGTCCCTTTTTCTTTAAAGAGGCAGAAAGCTCACCTGCCTTTTGCCATAGGGGTTTTGACATCTCTACATATTGCAGATTTGACAATGTCTCCAATACCTTGGATTTTTCAGATCCTGATTTTACACCCTGCATGAGCTCAAAAAGGACTATACCACATACCCACACCGAATTCTCTAAGATAAGAGTCTCGAGTTTATCCCCTGTTTTTGACTGTAGCTTAAAAAACTCAATCCAGATACTGGTATCTGCAATTACCCCATCACTTGCTCCGTTCAAGCAATTTCTCCCTGTTTTTCTGGGCTTTCATTTCAAGCATTTCTTCTTTTTCCCAGTTGTAGTCAATCTTCACCTTGCCCCTCATGGCAAGCAATTCCTTAATTTTTTTCTGTCTGATAAATTCCTGCATGGCAGTTGTAATAGCCTTGGTTTTAGACTTTTCGCCTGAAATTTTCTGCACCTCGGACATGAGCTTATCAGGTATGTTTAAGGTAGCACGCATTTTTAGCACCCCCTTTATATGCTTTATTGTATGCATAATGGAGTGCTATGTCAAGCAGTTTTCACAGTCCTCCACACACAGGACATTCCGGGTCTTTGTATGCCCTATAATTTTTGAATTCTACTTTATTTCCATTCCAGACCATGAGCTTTCCTTTAAGATTCTCGCCTATACCTGTAAGGTATTTTATGACCTCAAGTGCCTGAAGCGAGCCTATAACACCGGGTGTTGCGCCAACAACAGGGAATGTCTCTGAAGGCGGTGCTTCAGGGTATATACATTTTAGGCATGGTGTTTCAGGCGGAGATATGAAACTCAGCCTTTCTTCCATTCCCCAGATGCTTCCAAAGACAAGCGGAATGCCTTTTTTTATTCCTACATCATTCAGTACATACCGAGTTGGAAAATTATCCATGCAGTCAACGATAATATCCGCCTCTCCAACAAGGTCGGCAATGTTTTCAGCCACAATCTTATCTGTAAATGCAGTTACATTTATATCAGGGTTTAGCTCTTTAAGTGTTTCCCTTGCGGATATTGCCTTATTTACACCGATGCGGTTGTGGTTGTGTAGAATCTGTCTGTTTAGATTGCTCCAGTCAGGTGCATCATAATCGCATATCCTTATATTGCCAATGCCAGCTACTGCAAGGTATATGGATGTAGGAGAGCCAAGCCCACCTGCACCTGCAATGAATACAGTTGATTTCTTGAGTTTCTTCTGGGTCTCCTCACCCCAGTCCTGCATGAGCATTTGACGGTTATATCGCTTAAGCTCTTCTTTTGAAAACATAAAATCCTTTCTTGTATTTTGATTGACTTTCCCTAAAGCTCTTTTTAGTAAGGGGTTTCCGCTTTTGTTCGCATTTTTCAGTTCACCCTTAACTGCCCTCAATCCCCTATGCGCGGGGTCCAACCGAGACGTTTCTTAACTGCAGCATATACATCTTTCCTGTGCCCTACTTTTAATACCCATACCTCTGTCCCCTCTACCCTGTAGATGACCCTGTATTGCCCAACCCGTAGTTTCCAGAACCCTCTGAGCCCTCTGGACAGGCGTTTTCCATATTTCATAGGCTCTGCTCCAAGCCGGTTCTCCATGGCTGATAAAATAGTCTCTTGTATGTTCTGGTTTAAGGGCTTAAGGTCTTCATAGAGATCAGGGTGAAAAAGTACTGCGAAGCCCATCAGTCCCTTTTTGTCAGCTTTCGTTTAAGTTCGCCGGCTGTTAATGCCCTTTTCCTGTCAAATGTCCTCAGCCTCTCCTCTGCAATCTCTGCCCAGTATTCGTCCTCATGAAGCTCTATGGCTTCTTTCAGAAGGTCCCTTGCTTTTAATGAAAGAGAGACCCCGTCACCACTTGCCATGTTTTTCAGCTCCTCGTAGAGCTTAGGCTCTAAAACTATATTGACCCTCGGGTTGCTTGTGGGCATTTTTCACCTCCTGTCAAAGTGTATCATATATGATGAACTGTTTACAAGCAGGTCGTATGCAATTTTTCGTAGGGATGTGTCTTTCATAAAAATCCATTGATGCCCAGCTTAATCATTTCATTCTTAATCCAGTTTTTGGCGTCTTTTTCGCTTTTTTCAATTGCCATTTCAACGCCTTGCTTGGCGATGTCAAGAAGACGCTTTGATTGTAACCGATTAGAAAACGACACATCTACTTTTTCGGAGATTTCTTTTTGAACTGCCCTATCTTACCCACCCCCTTTTCCCCTGTCACAGAATACCTACTCTCTCAACTGGCCGTTTCCGAGCACGATGAACTTAGTGCATGTAAGCTCTTCAAGACCCATTGGACCTCGGGCATGTATTTTATCGGTAGATATTCCTATCTCAGCTCCAAGGCCAAACTGATAGCCATCATTAAGTCTTGTAGAGGCATTAACAAACACGGCAGAGGAATCCACCTCTTTTAGAAACCTCATTGCCCTTTCGTAATTCATCGTAACTATTGCATCAGAGTGTGCAGAGCCATATTTCGCAATATGTAGTATTGCATCATCCATGCTTTTGACTATCCTTACATTCAGTATGAGGTCAAGATACTCCTTGTAGTAGTCCTCCTCTTTAACCTCGTTTATACCCGGGTATATGGAGAGGGTCTTCGGGCAACCCTTAAGAAGGACCCCTGCTTTCTCAAGCCTTTTAAGCATATTCGGGAGAAACCCTTCTACCATGGGCTCATCTACGAGCATGGTCTCCATTGCATTACATGTACCTGGCCTTTGAACCTTTGCATTAAGGCATACCTCCTCTGCCATTATGAGGTCTGCGTCCCTATCAACATAGACATGGCAGACCCCTTTGTAATGCTTAAGCACAGGGATTCTTGAGTTTTCGGTTACAGTCCTTATAAGTCCTTCTCCTCCGCGGGGGATTATGAGGTCTATAATGCCTTCAAGCTTAAGCATCTCCATCACAGCCTCCCTTTCAGGGATGTCAATGAATGTTACACCACCTTCATGAAGTCCTTCCTGTTTTAGGGATGCCCTGAGTATGTTGACGATAGCCCTGTTTGAGTTTATTGCCTCTTTACCTCCACGGAGAATAACTGCATTTCCTGCCTTAATGCAGAGCCCTCCTGCATCAGCAGTCACATTAGGCCTTGCCTCATAGATTATGCCTATAACACCTATGGGCACCCTCATCCTTCCAACAGACATGCCATTTGGCACTTGCCACATCCTTATAATCTCTCCCACAGGGTCTGAAAGCTGTGAGACCTCTATAAGCCCATCTGCCATCTCATTAATGCGTAAGGCAGTAAGTGTGAGCCTGTCTATGAGGGCATCCGAAAGCCCTTTTGCCCTTGCGTATTCTATGTCTTTTTTATTTTCCGAAATCAATGTAGATGCATTTGCCTTTAAAGAATCTGCCATTCCGAGGAGTGCTTTATTTTTTTTGACAGAGGATGCCCTTGCCAGTGCCTTTGCGCCCTCTTTTGCCTCAAGTGCTGACTTAAGAACAAATGACTTTATGTCCATGAATTTTGAACCCCTTCCACTTTTTGAATTATATTTAATTTATGTAATAAATGCAATTTGGCAATAAGGAGCATACCTTATCATTTAGATTTTTATGTGATAATGGACCGCCAAATTTCCAGAAAGCCGTGCTATTATAAAGCATGCACCTAAGGCTCGGTCTCCTTGAAAAACCCCTCATCCATCTTCTCCTCATAGCCCTCATTGGCATTCTCTCATACTCAAATACATTCAATGTGCCGTTTCAGTGGGATGAAGAGTATCTTATAGTACAAAACCCTATTATCAAAGACCTCTCTTACTTTCTTGAGCCATCAAAGGCAAAAGGAGTTGAATACTATAATGCACTTAAAAGCAGATACATTGGCTACCTTACATTTGCCTTAAATTATAAACTTCACGGACTTGATGTCAGAGGCTATCATGTCTTTAATCTGACAATTCATATTCTAAATGCCCTGCTTGTGTATTTTCTTGTTGTGCTTACTTTCAAGACTCCTTATTTAAGTAATCCCCCTCTTTTCCCCCTTTAATAAAGGGGGAAAAGAGGGGGTGCAACCTGCTAACATAGGTAACAGATTAACCTACGGACATGGGTAACAGTATAATGGCAGAGCAAGG
>JACQZC010000089.1 GCA_016207905.1 Nitrospirota bacterium
CATAAATCTGTTACCGTTAACTTAGTAAGTTCCTTTACCGACATGGGTGTATCCTCCTTCCCTTTAAGGGTTAATGATTTGGACAATGGAGAATACACCCTGTCTCTTTTTTACTTCAAGAATTTACACAGAAGATTTTACACTACCTATGCAACGGCAATTTAGAGCCGTTGACAAAATATCGTGGAAGTTATAAATTTAAGCGGTTTGAAATGACCGACTCCATGAAGAAAAAATTAATCATCTTACTGAGCGCCCTCTTTTTAATTGGGATTTTTGGGAATGCCTCTGCCCAGCCTGAAGATGAGGCGATAAGGCTTAACAAGGAGGGAGTAACCGCACATCAGGAGGGTAGATACGAGGACGCACTCAAATATTTTGCAGAAAGCCTCAAGATATATAAAAAACTCGATAGCACCCATGATACAGCTATAACCCTTATTGATATCGGTCTGGTATATAAATCCCTTGGCAGATATGAAGATGCCCTCAAATACTATGAGGAAGCTTTGAAAGTATTCGAGGAATTAAAACCCTGTAAGCATGCTGCTCAAAACCTTGATGAGATAGCTATAGTTTACTCTATACTCGGTAGATATGACGAGGCTCTTAAATATTCTGAGGAGGCTTTGAAAATGAAAAGGGGATTTAAGACCCCGGAGGAGCAGAGCATAGCCCAGAGCCTTTATAATATCGGCTGGATTTATGGTGGTAGCGGTAGATATGAAGAAGCCTTTAAATATTATAACGAGGCTTTAACTATAAGGAAAGGCTTAAATATCCCGAGGGACTTAGCCCAGAGTCTTACTGGTACTGGATGGAGCTTATATCGAACAGGTAAACCGAATGAAGCACTCAAGCATCTTGAGGAAGCCCTTAGTATATACCGGCAATTGAACATACCCCAAGAAACAGCCCTGACCATCAATAATATCGGTGTGGTCTATAAATCTCTCAAGAGGTATGACGAAGCCCTTAAATACCACACCGAGGCTTTAAAAATAAGAAAAGAGTTAAATATCTCATCAGATTTAACACAGAGTCTTAACAATATTGCTCAGACTTATAAATCTCTCGGCAGACACGATGATGCCCTTAGTGCTTACAAGGAGGCTTTAGATATATTCAGAAAGCTGAACATCCCTAACGATATAGCCGCAGCCCTTTACCGCACTGGTGCAATTTATGAGTCCCTCGGTAAATACCACGAGGCACTTAAATATTATGAAGAGTCGTTAGATGTAGTTAAAAAACTGAATATGCCTCAAGATGAAGCCGCTGGACTTAACGATATCGGGCTGATTTACTATGAACTTGGCCAATACGATAAGGCTCTTAAATATTATGAGGAGGCTTTAAAGATAAATAGAAAATTGGATACACCCATTGGCATAGCTACAGAACTTGACAATATCGGCTGGGTTTATCTGGCTCTTAAAGATTACAAAAAAGCAGAAGAGCTATTTAAAGAAAAAGAAGAAGAGGAGGCAAGGGCAGGTTATGGATGGACAGGGAATCCAAGTTTGGTAGAGGTCTATCTTGCTACTGGAAAATATAAAGAGGCACTGGAGTTGCTTGAAAAGATGGAGCTGACATGGTTTTCAGGTTCGCCCTATCGGATTCAATATCACACTCAGAAAGGGTATGCCTTAAAAGGCATAGGTCAGCTCAGGGATGCCTCGGAGGAGTTTCTTAGTGCAGTCTCTATTGTGGAGGAGATGAGAAAGAATGTCCAAGGGGAAAAAATAGGATTTCTGTCTGCAGGCTCTGCTCAGGGAAGGGCACAGGCATATAGAGGACTTTTAGCTACTCTTTCGGAAAGGGCTCTAAGTGGCGAAAAGAATGATAAGATATTTAGCCCTTACGGCAAAGACCTCGAATCCATCGCATTTTATTTCTCGGAGTCGGTAAAGGCGAGGGTTCTTCTTGAGGCAATGGCTCAATCTGCAAGAGAGGCAGGGCATATCGAATTACCCCAGCAATTATGGGAAAAAGAGCAATCCCTCATACAGCAGATTTCAGCTATAGATTCGCAATGGACTGCTGAATATAAGAAAGGTGAAGAGGCACTTGGAAGGCTTAAAGGGATAAGGGAGAAACTTTCTGCCGAGCTTAATGAGCTTATAAGTGAGTTGAGAAAAAGTTATCCTACATACGCAAGCCTTTATTATCCAAAGCCCATTTTAGCCGAGAGGTTATCACTTAAGGATAACGAGGTCTTACTTGAGTATGCGATTGGTGTCGATAGAGTGTATTTATTCATGGTGATAAAGGAAGGTGTAAAGAAAGTTGTGAAGCTCCCTCTGTCAAAGGAAGCCCTCGAGGAAAAGATAAAGGCGTTCATGGAGCCTCTGAATACAAAGCAGTATGAGAGGTTTTCTGTAGAAGAGGCAGAAGAGCTTTATGAATTGTTGCTTGCAGAGGTGTTAAAGGAGGTAAAGCAGGGCGAAAAAATCATTATCGTTCCGGATGGGGTATTAGGCTTGCTCCCATTTGAGGCATTAGTGATAGAGAAAGGCAAAGGTATAAAAGACAGTCTTTATGTAGGTGACAGATATGTCTTAAGTTATTATCAATCGGCTACTGTGCTTTCATTTCAGAGGTCTCTTAAAAGCAGTAAGTTAGAAAAGCCACTTTTTGCACTGGGTAACCCTGTATATAGCAAAGATGACCCTCGATACATTGCATGGAAAAGTAAAAACAAAGAAGTCTTTGTTGCAGGTGTGAATAAATACTCATTTAGAGGGCTTGCAATAAAGCCCAAATGGGGGAAGACTTTAGAGTTGGACATAGGCAACGAGGTAGAGTTTCTGCCTTTACCTGAGATAGAGATTGAAGTGAAAGAGATAGCAAAGACAATTGGTGTCTCTCTTGAACCGCCTGATATACTGCTTTCTGTTAATGCAAACGAGACAGAGCTTGACAAAAGGCATTCCTTTCTATTAACATACGGTAACCGTTTGCCGAGTAGAAAGAAATGTCTGTTCTTATCTTAAAGAATATAAGTTCAGAGGGCCCCGGCTCGATAGGGGTCTTCTTAAGGGAAGACTCCATACCTTACAGGGTTGTTGAGTTCGGAGAAGGCGAAAGCCCTTCTTCCCTTGATGGGTTTGACACCCTCGTTATGCTTGGCGGGCCCATGGCTGTTTATGAGATGGATGAGCATTCGCATCTAATGGCAGGCTCAAGGCTTTTAAGGGAGGCTATAAACAGGGAAATGCGGGTTTTAGGCATATGTCTTGGTGCTCAGATGATAGCTCACTGCCTCGGAGCAATGGTCTATAAAGGTCATGCCCCTGAGCTCGGCTGGCTTCCCATAGAGCTTACTGGAGATGCTCTCAAAGACCCTTTGATGAGAAGGCTTGCCCAGCATCCAACTGTTGGGGATTTCTGGAGAAGGTTTAAGGTCTTTCACTGGCATGGTGATACATTCGAGCTACCAATAGGCTCGGTTAGGCTTGCAAGCTCAGGGCTTTATCCAAATCAGGCATTCAGGTATGGAAAAAATGTCTATGCCTTTCAGTTCCATATTGAAGTGACAAAGGAGATGTTGTATGATTGGTTTAAGGCTGAGCCTTCGTTTGATAAGTTGAAGGCAGAAACAGAAAATCTATATGACGAATACTCTCAAAGGGCGAGGAATTTCTATAAAGCATTTTTTTGTCAAAGCCTGAAAAGGGAGGTGATGCTTTTTAAAAAATAGCATGACTGTGCGGTAGTGTTTAGGAAAAATAAATTTAAGGAGGTTTTTAAAAAGCAAAGATGCAAAAGCCAAGGGATGTAAAGGATGTAATGGAGCTTGTAAAAAAGCACGATGTGAAGTTCGTAAGGCTATGGTTTTCAGACATTCACGGAATGCTCAAGAGTTTTGCCCTTCCAGTTGAGGAGCTTGATTATGCCTTCAAAGAGGGCATGGGCTTTGATGGCTCATCCATCAAGGGGTTTGCAAGGATAGATGAAAGTGATATGATAGCAAGGCCTGACCCGACAACATTCACCCTTTTACCATGGAGGCCTAAGGAGTCAGCTGTTGCAAAGATGTTTGCTGACATATATGAGCCTGATGGCTCACCTTATAAGGGTGACCCGCGGTATGTGCTTAAGAAAAATCTTGAGAAAGCAAAGCAGAAAGGCTACACGCTCTATCTTGGACCTGAGCTTGAATATTTTTATTTCAAAACAGATAAGGCTGTAGAGACACTTGATGAAGGAGGGTATTTTGACTACCCGCTCGATGCTGCAGAGGACCTACGCAGAGATACAATCTTAGCTCTCGAGGAGATGAGAATAAAAGTAGAATACTCACACCATGAGGTTGCACACTCACAGCATGAGATTGACCTCAGGTATCAAGATGCCCTCACAATGGCAGACACTGTTATGACACACAGAGTCGTTGTTAAAGAGATAGCAAAGAAATATGGAGTGTATGCCACATTCATGCCAAAGCCCATATTTGGTCAGAATGGCTCTGGAATGCACACGCACCAGTCTTTATTTAAAGGTCCAAAGAATGCATTCTTTGATGCAAAGGACAAGTATTTCCTGTCAGACATGGCAAAGAAGTATATCGCAGGTTTATTGACCCATATAAAGGAGATAACACTGGTTCTTAATCAGTGGGTTAATTCTTATAAGAGGCTTGTGCCAGGATATGAGGCACCGGTTTATCTATGCTGGGCAAGAAGAAACCGCTCTACCTTAGTAAGAGTGCCTCTTTATAAGCCTGGAAAAGAAAAGGCAACCCGTATTGAGCTTCGCTCTCCAGACCCTGCATGTAACCCGTATCTTGCCTTTGCATGTATGCTTGCTGCAGGGCTTAAAGGCATTGAAAAGGGATATAAACTCTCTCAGCCTGTTGAGCTTGATGTGTATCACCTTTCATCCGAGGAAAGGGCAAAGATGGGTATAGATGAGCTTCCAGGGTCTCTCATAGAAGCAATTGAGCATGCTGAAAAAAGCACTCTTTTAAAAGAGACATTGGGTGAGCACATATTCAATGAGCTTATAATGAGCAAGAAGATAGAGTGGGATAACTACCGCACAAAGGTCTTTCCATACGAGCTTGAGACATATCTTCCAATACTTTAAATGGCGTGGGGGAGATTTCATCTCCCCCACGAACCCCCTCTATAATGCTTTCAAAATCCCCTTTAGCTAAACTTTCTGAGTGCCTCTTTAAAAGGCAAAAGCTCGGAATAGCTATGAAGCACAGCCATTGCAACACTCTCAGTTAGTATGCCTTCCTCCTCGAGTGCGGCTATGGGGTTTAGCCCGCCCACTATTATCATGCCTGCCTTATCCATACCAACTGGCATCTCAAGGAGTGGCTGATTTGGGTTGCCGATAAGAAGGATTCCGCCTATGCCTTTGGCATTCATCATTTTTTCAATCTCTTTTGCCCTCTCGATGCTCACAACAGGAATCTCTCTGAAGCTCGCAAGAACCTTTCCTGAGTGCTGTTTTATAGCAGATATAACATCTGTCATCTTACTTTTTATAAAGACCACAATCGGGTCTAAGGATGTTCCTTCGTAGCTTATAAGCGAAAGGAACCTTGATGGCAGGGCATCCTTTATCTCAAGCACACCTCCAAACCTCGATGTAACAGGTATGCCTGCCTTAAGGAATATGCCGTTAATGGTTACAGAGCAAACCGTTCCAAGTCCTATTTTTCCTTCAGGCACAATGAGCTCACCAATTCTTCCTCCTTCTTTAACGAGTGTTATCCTGTCACTCATCACATACGGAGACTGAAAAACAGGCTTAAGAACCCTCATAGCATCCTTTAAGCTTTTTTCAGGAAAATAGGAGACATTCAGTATTATATCTCCCTCTTCTGTGTCAACATCAAAGGTCGTAAGATAAGAGAGTGTCTCTATCTTGCTTATTATAAAGCCAACCCTTTCGGACACCATTGAGCTTTTGAACTCCTCAAGCCCCCTTGAGGTAATCCTTCTTCCTTCTTTTCCGAATACCTTTGTAAGCCCTCTTTCATCCAGTATCTTAAGGTGGTATCTGACTGTTCTTTCCGTAAGTTCGATGCCATGCTGTTTTAGCTCTCTGGATATCTCCCTTGAGCCCAGGATTGTCTCCTGATGCTTCTCAAGCACCTTCAGTATTGAAAGCATCGTCTTTGTTAACATTATTTCCTCAGTTTGACAAAAATGTATGTTTAATTTTACATTATAATTATAACATATGGTAACCGATTACCGTATAGAAGTAAAAGGGTAAAAGTAATGTGTAGATTGATTGCCATAACATCCAGCGAGTATTTCTCGCCAATGGAAAACATCATTACCCTTGAGACCATGAAAGAGGGGCATGATGGCTCTGGCATGGGACTTATTCTTAAAGACCTTGGTGGAGAATTCAAGGAGTTTAGGGACTACCCTATACTTTCAGGCATATGCTCAAAAGATGGGTATAAGGCTTTTGAGGGACATATGAAAATGCTTGGGTTTCAGGAAAGGCACATGTGGTCTCCATCCATAAGGCAGGTAAAGGGAGTGGTAAGAAGAGACCATTACTTTGCAAAGGTCTATCAGTACCCGGAATCCTATCTCGATAAGACAACAAAGGAAAAGGAAGACCTTCTTCTTAAAACCCGTCTAACATTAAGAGGCATGGGCGAGGAGGATGAATCCATAGTGGTTTTTTCTTTTTATCCCGATGTTATAACCGTAAAGGAGGTTGGAGACCCTCTTACATTAGGTGAGTTCTTTGGTTTTGACAAATCTCCTCTTAAGGCAAGACTTATAATGGCTCAGGGAAGGCAGAATACGAATTATCAGATTAATCTTTATGCCTGCCATCCGTTTTTTATACAGGGCTACTCTACTATGACAAATGGCGAAAACACTGCATTTGTTCCAATAAGGGAGTTTCTAATGAGCAGGGGTTTTCCGGGCTATATAGGGTATCAGTCTGACAGCGAGGTCTTTACCCATATACTTCATTATACTGTTAGGCAGTTAGGCTATCCTCTTACATATTACAAAGACATTATAACACCCCTTAAAGATGCCGAGATTTCCCAAAGACCTGACAGAGATGCCCTCTTACTTCTCAGGGCATCCCTGAGGATGCTTACCATAGATGGGCCAAATGTTGTCATAGGCTTTACGCCTGATGGCACATGTTTTATGATTCAGGACTCAAAGAAACTGAGGCCAGGTGTTGTAGGAGGCATAAAAGGAAGATATGCACTTGTCTCGGAGGAATGCGGTCTTGACAGGGCAATACCTGAAAGGGACAGGACAAAGGACATATTTCCAATGAAATACGATATGGTTATTGTCTCGCCAGAGGCAGAAGAGGTGAAGGTATGGAGCCAGCAGGCATCTTAGAGCATAATCATCGACTTTCTTTAAGGGAGTTCCCTTACATCATCAGATGGTCTGATGAAAGGTGTAAAAGGTGCGGGATGTGCACTGCGGTCTGTCCTGTTAAGGCAATCGAGCCACAGGTCGAGCTGAGAAGGACTGTTCATTCCTCAGCCCCTTTGCCCGAGCCGGTTGAGACAAGAAAGGTCACATATATCGTAAAACAAGTCATCGATATAGAGAGATACTGCACAGGCTGTGGCACATGCACATTGGTATGTCCTAACGAGGCAATAGAGCCTGAATACAATCCTCAACACAAGTTTTATCATTTCAAGAACAAAGCTGGAGAGCCTTATAAAAGAGGAGGAAGGAGAAACGACCCATCTTTGTCAACCTTAGACAGGATTAAATTCACAAGAATCTCCATGCTTACAGACCCAGCATTAGATGCAGGAAGGCATGAGTTCAGAATCAGAACCCTTCTTGGAAGAATCCTTTCTCCAGAAGAACTTCCATTGAAAACACAAGACGGAAGGCTTATTGTGTCAAACGATACATTCATACCTCCTGTCAGGGAGATATATCCAATCATGATTGGCAGTATGTCTGTTGGTGCGCTTTCTCCGCCCATGTGGGAAGGGCTTGCAATGGGTGTGGCTTATCTTAATGAGGTAATGGGTATGCCTGTTGTCATGTGCTCAGGAGAAGGAGGGATGCCTCCTCGGCTTCTTAAATCCAGATACCTCAAGTATTTCATACTTCAGATAGCCTCGGGTTATTTTGGCTGGGATGAAATCATACATGCACTTCCTCATATGGTAGAAGACCCATGTGCAATCGAGATTAAGTATGGTCAGGGAGCAAAGCCAGGAGACGGAGGGCTTTTGATGTCCTATAAGGTCCTAAAGCTCATTGCGAGCATAAGGGGTGTGCCAATGTTTGTTGACCTTGCCTCGCCTCCAACGCATCAGACTAAGTATTCCATAGAGGAGTCGGTTGCAAAGATGATACAGTCTATGTCAATGGCATGGGGCTTTAGGGTTCCTGTGTTTCCAAAGATATCAGGCACAAAGACAGCAAGGGCAGTGCTCAATAATCTTGCAAGAAACCCTTATGCAGCTGCACTTTCGATAGATGGCGAAGACGGAGGCACTGGTGCCGCATACAATGTATCTTTAGATAAGATGGGTCATCCAATTGCCTCTAACATAAGGGAATGCTACATGGACCTCGTAAGACAGGGTAAACAAAACGAGCTTCCACTTATATCCGCAGGTGGTGTTGGTAAAAAGGGCAATCTTGCGGCAAACGCTGCGGCACTCATAATGTTAGGAGCATCGGGAGTTTCGGTAGGAAAATACATAATGCAGGCAACTGCCGAGTGCTTTGGAGACGAGTTAAATAGATGTAATCTCTGTAACACAGGCAGATGTCCAAGGGGAATAACTACACAAGACCCAAAGCTCTACAGAAGGCTCGACTCAGAGAAGGTTGCCGAAAGGCTTGTCGAGGTCTTTAGATCTGCTGACATAGAGCTAAGAAAAATCTTTGCACCAATGGGAAGAAGCACAGAGCTTCCAATAGGTATGTCGGATGGATTAAGCATAGATGATAAGGCAATGGCTGAAAGGCTTGAGATAAGCTATGCGTGCTAAAGAGATGAAACAACTTATCATAAAGGGAAACATAAACGGGAAAAGGGTTTCTTCCCGTATCCTCGAAGAAGAGATTCAGAGGGCAGTTAGAGAAGGCGAAAGGGACATCCTTGTTTATGCAGATGGTCAGCACGGCATAGGTGGAAGAATCTGGCCACTGAAAGAGACTGTGAGGATAACCGTCGAAGGACCTGTTGGGCAGAGGCTTGGCAGTATGGGGATGTTTGGCACAGAGATAGTTGTTCGTGGCGGAGCCTCGGACGATGTAGGCTGGATTAACTGCGGAGCTAAAATCACTGTGCTTGGAGATGTTACAAACGGCGCTCATAATGCCTCTGCACAGGGAGTGCTTTATGTGCAGGGAAGTGGCGGTGCAAGATGCGATACGATGACAAAGCATAATCCAAGATTCGACCCGCCTGAGTCATGGTATCTAAGAGATGTTGGCGATTCCTTTGCTGAGTTTAAGGCAGGAGGCATAGCAGTTGTCTGTGGAGTAAATCCAAGAAATCCGGAAAATATCTTAGGCTATCGTCCATGTGTCGGAATGGTAGGCGGAACTATCTATTTCAGGGGCAAGATAAAGGGCTTTAGCGAAAGGGATGTCAAGCAGGTTGACCTAACGCCTTCGGACTGGAAGTGGCTCAAAGAAAGAATCCCTCTTTTCCTTAAGGCAATAGACAGGGAATCCCATCTAAGGGAGCTTACAGGCCATATAGAGGACTGGAAAAAGCTTATTGCACACACGCCTTCTGAAAAAAAGGCATGGAAAAGGGTTAGTGTCCTGATGACGGATTTCAGAAAGACATGGGAGTCCGAGGTAGGGCAGGGCGGGCTGTTTGCAGAGTATATCACTCATGAGCAGAGCCTCCTTCCTTATATAACAACAGGTGTAGACAGGAGAAATAAACCAATTTGGCAAAACGAGAGGTATCTACCTCCGTGTGCATATGCATGTCCGACCCACATACCCTCTCATAAGAGGGCTGCACTTCTGAGGGCAGGAAAGCATAAGGAGGCATTAGAGCTTATCCTACAATATAGCCCTCTTCCTGCAACTGTCTGTGGACAGATATGCCCTAATCTCTGCATGCAGAGCTGTACAAGAGGAAGGCTCGATAGACCTCTTAATATAAAAGAATTAGGCAGTCTTTCACTTAAGATTCCTGCTCCTAAGCCGAAAAGAAAGACAGGGCATAAGATTGCAGTGATAGGAGGAGGACCTGCAGGGCTTTCCTCGGCATGGCAGTTGGCACTTAAAGGGCATTCGGTCTCTCTTTATGAGGCAGAGGATAAACTTGGCGGAAAGATAGAGCTTTGCATCCCACGGGAAAGGCTTCCGCATAAGGTGCTTCTTAAGGAGCTTTCGAGGTTTAATGAGGTTGGCGTAAAGGTGCATCTTGGGAAAAGAATCGCTCAGAAGGAGTTTGAAAAGATATATAAGGAACATGAGGCAGTCGTTATTGCATGCGGTGCTCATAGAGCAAGAAAACTTGAGTTTTCAGGCTCCGAGCATACTGTTTCTGCAATAGAGTTTCTTAAAGGCATTAACCTTGGCAAGCAGGCTACGCTTAAGGGAAAGGATATCGTCGTAATAGGTGCAGGCAATGTTGGAATGGATGTAGCGGCTCAGGCATTTAACTGTGGTGCAAGAACGGTTAAGGCAGTTGACATACAGAAGCCCCTCGCATTCGGAAAAGAGCTTGACTCTGCAAATTCAAAAGGCGTTGCGATCCTCTGGCCTAAGGTTGTAGAGAGGTATGACAAATTAGGAAAGAAGATTTATTTTAAGGATGGCACATCCCTTTCTACTGACCTCGTTATAGTTGCAATAGGAGAGACACCAGTAGTGGATTTCCTTCCGCCTCGAATCAACGCTCAAAAAGGCGGATGGATAACTGTGGATGAGCTTGGCAGGACATCTGACCCAAAGGTCTTTGCTATTGGAGATGCAACGAAGCCCGGGCTTGTGACACATGCCATTGGTCAGGGAAGAATAACTGCGGAGGTTATACATTCAGAGCTAATGCACTATGACTATATGCCAGAGGTCAAACAGGTCATACCATACGAGAGGATTAAGACAGAATACTACGATGTCTGTAGGGGACTGCAAAAGGGCGCATTCAAGCCAAAGAAAGAAGCTAATCTTTGCATGTCGTGTGCAACCTGTAGGGACTGCCATATGTGTGAGGTAACCTGCTACTCAGAAGCTATAAGCAGGGTTGAAAACAAAGATGGCAGTTGGCAGTATGTTGTTGACGATGAAAAATGCATAGGCTGTGGGTTCTGCGCAGGCATATGCCCATGTGGTGTGTGGGAGATGGTCGAAAATATTTAATCTCCGAATCCCAAAATTGCCAATAGAAATCTTTTCAGTCGTGATACAAAAATGTTAAATTAATCTATGAGCAGGATTTCTGTTTTAATCAGCAAACCTATCATCCACCTTCTCCTCATAGCCCTCATTGGTCTCCTTGCCTATTCAAACACA
>JACQZC010000090.1 GCA_016207905.1 Nitrospirota bacterium
CAGGGAAGACCTCGAAGGCGTTCTCCTTAGTTTGGGCTCGATGATAGGTGCATTCCTTGTAAGCTACACGAGGGCAAGGGCAGAGGGATTGGGAAAAGACTGCAAGGTGGGCATAATGGAAAGACCCGCAAGGGTTTTGCTTTTAGCATTCGGAGCACTTTCGGGCTGGATTATACCAATTCTCTGGATAATGTTTTTCCTCACTCATGTTACGGCAATTCAGAGGATTTATCATGTTTTAAAAAGACAATAAGACATTTCCAAATTGGCTTGACAGTCCTGAAAAAACTATTGAACGGATGACAAAGAAATGTTAAAATCATTCAACGATTAAAAACAGTAGAAGGGAGCTAAAGATGAGTAATACCTTAAATTCAAAAATTGCCATGATAGCAACTCTCGCAGTGCTTTTGCTGTTTGGGTTTATCGCTGAAACACTGGCACAAGAAACGGATATTAATGAAATCCTGAGGGAAACCCAGAAGATGTCACAGTCTGCAGATGATGTAACTATGGTCTGGTGGATTCCAGGGGAATTCTGGCGCCTCAGTCTTTCGGCGGACCCATCAACCACAGAGGCACAGATAGAAGAGTTTATAAATATTGTCAGCCCATACACGATTGTCGTTGTCGTTGACGGAAAGATGGGGCCATTAGGCGGAGTTACATATACGCCTGAGGCTGATATAAGGACATCTGTCAAGCTTAAAGACAGTCAGGGGGTTGTCTATAAGTCTCTCGAAGAAGGCAGTGTAGGTGCAGACATAAAAAACCTCCTTTCCATGATGAAGCCTATTTTTGTCAATATGCTTGGGCCAATGGGCGAAAACATGCACTTCCTATTGTTTCCAGCAAAAAACAAGGCAGGCATGCAAATTGCCAATGCCTCCCAAGAAGGCACATTCAGCATTTCCCTTGGCAAAAGGGAATTTAAATGGAGACTGCCTCTGGGTTCTCTTCTTTCTCCTAAGACATGCCCAAAGTGCGGAGAGAAATTAAGCGGAGCATATAAGTTCTGCCCATACGATGGGACAAGACTGCCTTAAACAGGCATAAAAAGACAGTGAAAGAAAATGGATAAAGACAAGTTAAAACTTAGGGTCAAAGAGGACTATTCTGCTGTTGCTTTAGGAAAGTCATAAAAGAGGTGAGTTTCCAGAGGCAGTTAGAGAAAATCCTTCTGCATATAGCCCTCAATCAGGATGTCCTCTCCAATGCGACTTACTTTCATATCTTTGACCCTGTAAGCCTCGGTAAGTTTTCTAAAAGTCTTTCCGCCAACCGCGGGATAAGATTCTTTTCCACCTATAATCTTACCTGCTATAAAAAACATCACCTTATCGACTATACCATCTTCAAGGCAATGTGCATTTAAAGACGAGCCACCTTCTATCATGAGGGACATTATCCCAATTTGAGCAAGTCTTTTCATCAGCCAGTTTAAGTCAAGCTTTCCTTTATAAGGGATGATGCCGATGCCTGAGTTTTTGAGTAGTTTTGTTTTTTTGTTTTCTTTTTTTGTAATGATAACGGTCTCTGGAGGTGTTTTTAAAATCTTAGCACTCAGGGGTATTTCAAGTTTAGGGTCTATGACTATTCTGATTGGGGAAGTTCGCCTGATTCCGTGCCTTGCCGTAAGCTCAGGGTCATCTGCTTTCACAGTTCCTATTGCAGTAAGGATTGCATCAGCCCTGCTTCTTAATTTATGCACAAAGGCTCTTGCCCTATTGCCTGTAATCCATTTAGATTGTCCTTCTGGAGTGGCTATTTTTCCATCCAGTGTCATTGCAACCTTCATTGTTACAAATGGCATGCCTCGGGTTATGTATTTTAGATATGCCTCGTTGAGCTTCCTTGCGGACTCCTCAAGGACACCTGTCATAACATCTATGCCTGCTCTCTTTAGCTCTAAGATTCCCTTTCCTGAGACCTTTGGGTTTGGGTCTTTCATCGAAATGACGACTTTTTTTATTCCTGAATTAATGATTGTCTTTGTGCATGGAGGGGTTCTTTTGTCAGTATGTGAGCAGGGCTCGAGGCTTACATAAAGGGTTCCGCCCTTAGCACTCTCACCTGCTTTCTTAAGGGCAAGTGCCTCTGCATGTGGCTCACCGGGTTTTCTATGGTAGTCCTCCGATATAATTCTTTTGCCTTTGACAACAACTGCACCTACCATTGGATTTGGGCTTGTCTTGCCTTCTGCTTTCCTTGCAAGCCTAAGAGCCCTCTTTATGTAAAACGCATCATCCATAAGATTTTTAAGATCCTACATTCAATCTCGAAGTGCAACAGATGCGACTTCAAGGGGCGTCTTGTAGCCCAGACATTTTCTGGGCCTTGTGTTAATTAATGATGCTACCATTGCCACCTGCTCATTGGTTATTTTACCGAAGTCCGTGCC
>JACQZC010000091.1 GCA_016207905.1 Nitrospirota bacterium
AAGCCAGTCCGAAATCAAACTCACTCTCTCGTCCATAGGTCTCACCTCTCTCCATGGCATCGCAATACCTCCTTGCTCTGCCATTATACTGTTACCCATGTCCGTAGGTTAATCTGTTACCTATGTTAGCAGGTTGCACCTAAGTAATCCCCCCTTTAATAAGGGGAGGGTTATTTCTTTTTGAAGACCTCAAATCCCTTCAGAAAATCATCATAGTCTATTGGAGATTCAACTCCAAACTCATAGAGAAGGTCTATTGTCTCACTTACCGATAACTCTAATTTAGAGGCAAGTGTGCCCAATGACAATTTGCCTTCTCTATAAAGCTTTATCATCAGAAATTCCCAACCATACTCTAATAGCTCTCTTGCCACCGTAGATTTATCCTTATTTCCCAGTTTTGAAAGCTCGTTAAGCCTTTTAAAGTCTCTATCTTTCAATCTTATGCTTACAACTCCCATCAGCTACCTCCTTTCAATCTTTCCCTTGCGTCCTCAATTATCCGCCTGTTATACCTGCCATATAAAGACAGTTTTTCCAGCTTTACCAGTGCGATTGATATTGTTGTGACTGCTGTCGTTTAGTGGAATTATTAAGATAATCAACGATTCGCTGGTAGGCATCATTTATTTCTTTTAATTTTTCTTCTGCTCTCTTTTGAAGTTTTGCATCGTGGGCAAAACGGTCAGGATGCCACACTTTGACCAATTCTCGATATGCTTGTTTTACCTCTTGTTCTGTGGCATTAGTGTTGAGGTCAAGTATCTTATAATATCTTTCCATCGTTCATTCTTGATGTAGTTCTAATTTTGCAGATAACGATAGAATTCAGCGGCTGTAAGCCATCCGCTGGAGTGAGTTGTTATCTGTCGCTATAATAATTTTTTGAACTTATCAATAGTGAGTCCGGAATCCTTTACTATACCACCCATTGTAAAGGCATCGACAGGGTTTGCTCTTGGAATTGTAATGATACGTTCACCATTAGTCATAGTAATATGTTTGCCTTCACGGGCAATCCAGAAGCCCGCTTTTTGAAAAGCTTTGACAGCCCGCTGGTGATTTACTCCTGACAATTTAGGCATTGGCTACTTCTACATAGCGAGATTCTTTATCCTTTGTCAATTCATTCACAGTTCTTAAATATGCCTGTATGGCGTCTTTAATGTTTTCTAATGCCTCTGCCTCCGTCTTGCCCTGTGACCAGCAGCCTGGAAGACCGGGAACCCAAACAGAGAAACCTTCTTCTGTCTTTTTGAGATTTACCTTGTATTTCATATCAGCACCTCCAAAACACTCATTACTTCTATTTTACTGTTTATCAACGCTCAACACAAACTTTATATTTTCTGTGACAATAAAAACCTATGGGGCAATCAGTATCAAAATCGCAATCGGGTTTCGTAAATTCTGGGGACACCATACTTAATTCTTCTCCCATCCCTTCTTCCTACAGGGTTTTTGTTTATGCAGAATCCTATCCAAAGTTCTTTTAAGTTTTTTTTTGACAAATCCATCGCTTCCCAAAGGTCTTCTATGTCGTTTGTGTTTGCGCAGTTCTTCCATCTCTTTTTCGGACATTGCTCCTTTCTTTCGTTGAAGTAGGAAGGACTCCAGTTGCATTATTCTAATCAGCCGCCTCCTTCCTGTCGAGGGATTTCTATTAAGTAAGTAATCCCTTTTCATCCTTGTGTATTATACTTATGGAGAGGGGCAGTGGGAATCGAACCCACACTTAACTACTTCTTTCGTTAAGCCACAAGTTTTGCAGACCAGGAGGGACACCAGTCCCCTTGCCCCTCGCTTCCCTGTATCAACCTCTCCTCCGCATAAATCGCGGCCCCGAGAGCGCCGGTAATCTCGGGATTTTGAGCAACCTTAACTTTTCTACCAATTCTCGCCTCAATCAGTGTCTTTAAGAGGCTGTTTCTGGCACAGCCCCCGGCAAACACAATGTCCTCCTCAAGGGGAATGCGCCCTGCCATCGACATCACCCGGTTAGTTATAGAGCGGTGTAGGGCAAGTGCTATATCTTCCCTGTCCGCACCTTTCGTTATGAGAGAGATGGCTTCTGATTCGGCAAAAACCGTGCACATGCTATTTATCTGTAATTCCACAGCGGACTCAGGGGAAACGGATCCGAATTCCTCAAGGGAATAACTCAGTGCCCTTGCCATTATCTCGACAAACTTGCCGGTGCCGGCTGCGCACCTGTCGTTCATCTCGAATTTCTTGACGCAACCGGCATCATCGAGGCTTATGACCTTGGTGTCCTGCCCGCCTATGTCTATAATGGTGCGGCACGAAGGGAACATAGCACGCGCTCCCCTCGCAAACGCTTTTATCTCGGTTATAGTCTTTATGTCAGTGTGGACTTCAAGGAGATGCCGCCCGTAGCCCGTGGCAACGACACTGTCGACAGGAGTTTCCTCAAGGAGTCTCATACACCTTTCAATCGGGTCAAAAGAAGTCTCGACCACTTTTATATCTTTGAGTTCCCCACCTTCAAGAAGGGTCGCCTTTATGAACCTTGAGCCTATGTCTATGCCAAGAGCCTTCATGTCCCTATCTCAGCATTTCAATAAAGGCTTCCACCCTTGTTTTAAGCTGTCCGAAATCCTCCATGCTGTAATCCGTCTCTATCCGCATGAAGGGCACCCCTGTAACGGCATTCTCAACCTTGTAAGCCTCCATCATGTAAGGGGTGCAGAACTGGAGGGAGTAGTGTATGACGCCGTCCGCCTTCAGTCCATTGACAAGGGCTTTTATGTTGTCGAGCCTCTCGGTGTTCGGCGTAAAGCAGGCGCAGTCTATGCCGAGATAGCGGGAGGCCAGTTTTTCCATAGCCTCATCCACACTTGAAAAATTCTCGTCAAGCAAGTCCCTATGGTTTCTTTCTCCTATGCAGGACTCCTCGCCTACCACAACGGCCCCGCTTCCCTCGCTTATCGCATGGAGCTTCCAGTTGGGTATCGCCATCGGAGAGCCTGAGACAAGTATGCGTGGCGCTCCTTTGGGCATAATGCCGATACCATCTCTGACCCTTCCTTCAAGTTCATCACAGAGCCTGTTTGTCATCTCCGTAAACCTTAGCGGGTCGTCATAGAAGGAGATCTGGTTTACAAGAAGGGCGTCGAGGCCCGATATCGGGGCAGGGTCTGCCGCCCTAAGCCTGCTAAGCCTCTGAAGAGCTTTTCTTTTTGCGTTTACTACGGAGGTAGCCTTTTTAAGATTCTCAACAGTTATCCTCTTGCCGGATAGTTCTTCCATCTTATCTTTGAACCTCTTCACTTCGCTGAGCCAGAGCTTCATGTCCTCGGCTGTCTTCATGTGAGGCACTTCCATGACATAGACCTTCTTGGTTATGCCTCCGAATATCTCGTATGCTTTCTTCTTGCCGTCACAGGTCGTCTCGCCGACTATGAGGTCTGTGGTCTCCACATAAGGGCAAAGGCCCGAGAGCTTGAACCCCATAAATGCCTTTATCAGGGCGCAGGTATTTCTCGGTATGAATTTCTCGGCCTCGCCAGAGCCAACCTCGGCCCCGGCACAAAGGCCGATGCACACCCCGTCAACTGATAGCACAATCTCTTCGGGCACATAAATGCAGAATGTGCCTACGACTTTTCTGCCTTTTGCCTTGGCCTTAAGTATCTCCTCGATTCTAAGACCGTGCACCTCAGAGATGACGAAATCAAAATACTCCATAGCATTAGGTCTGTTGGCTTGGGAAAGATAGATGCTCTTATATGTGTCTGAGAGTACTCCGAGCAATCCGGCATGGTTTTCAAGATTGAGTCCCAGATTCTTCCACATTGAAGTGTAGTCTTTACCGCTCATGTCTCCTCCAATTAGATTGTTCAAGCCCTGAATCGGTTCAGCAGATTCAAGACTTAATGGGTTTTTGAATTAAGGTTCTACTTTGAGGAGATGCGGTAGGAGAGAATCTTAGCTAAAGAAGATTATCAACGGCTCGGATGGCAATTGACCGCACACTCCCCTGTAAACCTCGACCAGGTTTTTGAGGACTACTTCAGCCAAAAGCCGCTTTGAAAAGTCCTACTATAAACAGTGCGGTCACCTATCCACCTCCCTTCTTAAGATTAGTAAATTATAAAGATAAACGTTAAAGCCTGTCAATGGCTATTCCTCATTGTGTCAAGCCAATTTAGAAATGTCCTATTTTTGTTAATTTGGGGTTTCACCCCAAACCCCAGTTGCTTTTCTTTATGCCCAAGAAAAGTAACCAAAAGAATCGCACCCATGAAAATTTCGGTCTCTGACCACGCTTCATTCAGTCGGCTTCAGGTAAATTTTAGCAAACTCTGCCGATTAATCGGCATCGAACACGCTAAATTTTTTAACCCTTCAGCCTCCTTCATTACACTGAAATTTTCTAAAGGGGTAAGGGGGGATTTAGAAAAGGGGGATAATATGGGATGTGTTGTTCATGCTCAGTAATTAGGTAACTCTTTTATTCTCAACAGAGAATTCCGGTTTAACCTCATCAATGTTACAAATGTTCCATCCAAGCAGTTGAAGAAGTGGAAGAATTATTGCCACTTTATATTAATAGCTTTTTCAATTTCCCCTCAAGCTCAGGGATTTTATTTTTTATAACATCCCAGACAGTATCCCAGTCCACGCCAAAATAGAAATGTATGAGTTTATCCCTTAGACCTGCCATCTCCTTCCATTCAACATCAGGGTATTTCTCCTTGAACTCCGGAGAGAGATTCTTCGTTGCTTCGCCGATTATTTCCAAACTTCTCACCACTGCCCTCTTAAGTGTTTCGTTACCGGTCAGGGTGGCATAGTCCAAATCCTTTGTTTCTTTAATTATGTAATTTATCTCGTCAATAATATGTTTTACAAAGGCGCTATCGTCTCTCAAGTTCCTCTGCCTCCTTCAGCACATAAGGTAAGATATAAGGACTCATGCCTTTAGAAGTTACGACTGTTACCTCTTTTTTAAACAGACCTTCAAGGGTGAAGACCAGATTGATAAAATTATCGTAAGTGGGATCTTTGAATTCCACAAGCAAATCTACATCACTATCTTCTCTTTGCTCATTTCTCACATAAGAGCCAAAGAGGGCTACAGACTTTACCTTATATCTTTCCAGAATCTTTTCATTCTCTCTTATAATCCTCTTAATATCCTCTTTTGTCATCTTACCCTCATTAGTGCTTAAGTATGCCCAAGCCCAATCTTTAGCCCTCCTAAATATTATCACAGGAGACTGTATAAGTTAAAGACATTTAAAAAACGGATAAGATTTAAAATTTCCTACATTCAATCTCGAAGTGCAACAGATGCGACTTCAAGGGGCGTCTTGTAGCCCAGACATTTTCTGGGCCTTGTGTTAATTAATGATGCTACCATTGCCACCTGCTCATTGGTTATTTTACCGAAGTCCGTGCC
>JACQZC010000092.1 GCA_016207905.1 Nitrospirota bacterium
ATGAGATACTTAAGCAGGAATACGGTATAATCCGGAACCAAAACGGAACTAAACGGAACTATAATGAAGGCAGAATCTTTAAAAATCAATGGGTTATGAGACACCCCCCCCTCCCCAGTAAAGTAAACTTAGGAAGGGAAAGGGAGAATGAACGCTTGAACACTCACAAGGATGATAAAACTATTGAATTAAAAGAGAAAACAGATGAATTTACAGTTAAAGAATGAACATATAAAAAAAGGAGATGGCAACGATTTTTATTTCATAAAGATTTTTAACTGAGGCAACAGGCCCTTGCATATTTATTTAATTTCAGTGTAATATTATCATTGTCTTGTTTGAATCTTAAAGAGAGAGGCATATAATGCCTCGGTAAGATTCAAGCCAATTGCATACTTTAAGAGGGGAAATCTTTAAGGAGGAACGATGCAAAGGATAGGGTTATTTATTGTTGTCTCTTATCTCCTTTTCATCCCGTCGCTCATATGGGCAGAATCGGGATGTCTTTTGTGCCACAGCGTCATGAAGGCAAAAATAGAGGGCAGAAAGGGATTTATCGTAGATGTTTTTGTAGATTCCCAAAGGTTTTCAGGCTCTGTGCACGGTGACATCGAATGCACGGAATGTCACCTGACTTACACCACCCTGCCTCACGATCTTTCAAAAGAACAGGTGCCTTCCGATGTATCAGGGCTTTTGCCATATACATCTCAAAAAAGTAAGTCTGACCCTGTTGCCCTTTCTGCATGTGTGAGATGCCATGCTAAGGCTTATACCGCCCTCAGGGAATCTGTTCATGGCGAAAACATATTCAAAAAGAAAAACTCAGATGGCCCACTATGTCTGGACTGCCATGGCTCTCCGCACTATATAGTGCCAGCCGAGGATAAGGAATCCCCTGTTAACCACGCAAATGTCCTTCATACATGTGGGTTCTGTCATGAGAAAAATGAGATCATAGAGAAATACAACCTATCTGCCCATGTCATAGAGAAATATAAAGAGAGTTTTCATGGGAAAAAATACATATTGGGTCATAAGAAGGTCCCCATATGCAATGATTGCCATGGCTCTCATAATATAACGAAATGGGATGCGGATGACTCCCCTGTGTCAGGCAGTGCAAAGGTAAAAACATGTGGCAGATGCCATAAAGGTGCTACCGAGAAGTTTGCATCTGCACCCTCGCATAAATACATCGGCAAAGAAAACCCTATACCATACTACGGGGAAAAACTACTCATACTCCTTGTCTTTGGGGTCTTTGGCTTTACGATATCACATGTGGTCTTAGAGGCATACTCAGAGCTAAGAGACAAGCTCCTCAGAAGAAAGGAGGAGGAACACGATGAATAAGGAAATCCCAAACGAGATAGAGAGATTTAACATAGTCTTTAGGATACAGCATGTAGTGCTGTTTACAACATTTTTGCTTCTTTCCTTTACAGGCTGGGCTCTAAAATACCCTGAGGTAGAGCATTCCACATGGCTGGTAAAAATCTGGGGAGGACCTGAGACAGCAGGAACAATCCACAGGATAGCCGGCATAACAATGCTCATCGATTTTCTATGGCATGTGTCTTACCTCGTATATCTCATTGCCACAGGAAAAATTAAGTTCAACCCTGTAACAACCATAATCCCGCTTCCAAAGGATGTGACTGATGTTGTCCATAACTTCCTTTACTTTTTTGGTCTCTCAAAGACAAAGCCACAGTTCGGAAGGTTCAGCTACATCCATAAGTTCGATTACTGGGCAGTTTTCTGGGGCATGGGGATTATCGGCATATCGGGACTTATCCTTGCATTCCCTGTTTTTGCATCGAACTTCTTTCCTTCATTTACGCTCAACTGGATATGGCCCATTATGAGAATCCTCCATAGCGATGAGGCACTTCTGGCAATCGTGTTCATACTTTTCTGGCATTTCTATAACGAGCACCTGAAGGTCGGAAAGTTCCCGATGAGCTGGACATGGATTACAGGCAGGATGTCAACAAAAGACCTCAAGCACGAGCATGAGCTTGAGTTTCAACGGCTATTCCCCGAGGTTAAAAAAGATGAAGAATAGATACAGCATTTCTTTAATGCTCCTTTTAACCTTCGTTCTTGGCATCTCGGGGTGCAAGGTCAAAACAGAAGCTCACAAAGAGCCTGCGGTTGAGGAGATGCCTCTGATTTCGAGATATAATACGATTGCACTGATACCGTGTTTTGGATGCCATGATGTAGAGGCATTCTTTGGCGCTAAAAATGCAGGCATATTTTCCCATGAACGACACTACTCTTTAGATGTCCATTGCAACCAGTGCCATGATATAAAGGGGCATGAGCATCCAAAGCTCATCTCAGGGACATGTAGCGGATGTCATTCACTGGGTGTGCTCTCATATAAGGGAGGAGATGTAGGAAAAGTATCCTTTAACCACAGCTTCCATGCAAAGGCATTTTCCTGCAATGAATGTCACCCAAAGATTTTCCCAATGAAAAAGGGGCTAAGAAGTATAAAAATGGACGATATGTATCAGGGAAAATCCTGTGGCGCATGTCATAATGGTCAGAAGGCATTCCCGCCAACGGAATGCGAAAGATGCCATAAACAAGTCTCCTAAGAAAAGCAATCCGCTAATTTAAAGCAACGGGTTTATAATAAACCCGTTGCTTCTTGTATTATCCTCGGTATAAGTCCTTCAGAAATGTCAAACAAAATTGTCTTATATACAATTTTGTATGCACCCTCCCTCAAAAAATCCTTTTTTTATCATAGTTTTAAGCTGGCATGTTTTTAGCTATAGAGATTCTTAAGGAGAGAACATCCTGAAAATTTTTCATAGGAGGTATCAGATGAAGATGGTGGTAGCTGTAATCAAGCATCACAGGCTTGATGAGGTAAGAAAGGCACTTACTGCAATTGGCATACAGGGCATGACCATAACTGATGTAAAGGGCTTTGGAAGGCAGAAGGGCCATACAGAGGTCTACAGAGGCTCGGAGTTTGAGGTCAAGTTTCTGCCAAAGGTAAAGGTAGAAGTGGCTGTGCCTGACAAGCGGTTGGAGGAAACTATCAAGGCAATACAGACATCTGCAAGAACAGGCGAGATAGGAGATGGAAAGATATTTATTATGCAGATTGATGATGTCCTCAGAATACGGACAGATGAAAGAGGAGAGGAGGCAATATGATTAAAAAGATGCTTATATCAATATGTGGTGTTTTATTCTCCTCTGCAATGGCATTTGCAGGAGAAGCATCAACCTCCGGGATTAGCGCCGGGGATACGGCATGGATACTTGCCTCTTCTGCCCTTGTGTTTTTGATGACGCCCGGCCTTGCCCTGTTCTATGGGGGGATGGTAAGGAGCAAAAATGTCTTGGGTACACTCATGCACAGCTTTATTGCAATTGCGGTCATCAGTGTCCAGTGGGTGCTTTTGGGCTACAGTCTTTCCTTTGGCCCCGATATAAATGGATTCATAGGAGGTCTTGACTGGTTTGGACTCAAGGGTGTGGGGCTTGAGCCAAACCCTGATTATGCACCTTCAATCCCCCATCTAACATTTATGATATATCAATGCATGTTTGCCATAATTACACCTGCTTTGATAAGCGGAGCATTTGCCGAGAGGAAGAAGTTCTCTGCTTATATACTCTTTATACTTCTATGGAGCACTCTCGTATACGACCCGGTTGCACACTGGGTATGGGGCACAGGAGGATGGCTAAAGAGAGCAGGAGTGCTCGATTTTGCAGGGGGCATAGTAGTGCATCTGACATCGGGCGTATCGGCACTGGTAGCCGCACTGATTGTCGGCAAAAGAAAAGGATATACGAAAGAGCCCATGGTGCCTCATAATCTCCCTATGACTGTTCTTGGGGCAGGGCTCCTTTGGTTTGGTTGGTTCGGATTTAACGCAGGTAGCGCCCTTACCTCCGGGGGGCTTAGCACAATGGCATTTGTAACGACTCACACGGCAGCCTCAGCATCTACCGTAGTTTGGGTAATCATTGAGTGGGTTCATAGAGGAAAGGCAACAATGTTTGGAGCAGCAACCGGCTCAATAGCAGGGCTTGCCACCATTACACCAGCCGCAGGATTTGTAAGCCCAATCTCGGCTTTAGCCATTGGAGCGGCAGCAGGGCTTCTGTGCTACACAGCCCTTAACATGAAGGGCAGGTTCGGCTATGACGACTCACTTGATGTATTCGGTGTTCACGGCATTAGCGGAATGACCGGCACTTTAGGAGCCGGGCTTTTAGCATCCCTCGCAGTCAATCAAGCAGGGTCAAATGGTCTGTTCTTCGGAAACCCGGGAACCTTTCTTATACAGGCAAAGGCCATTGCTACAGTTGCGGTTTACTCTATCGTTGCTACTTTCATTATCCTTAAGCTGATAGACTTGACAGTAGGTCTAAGGATCAAGGATGAGCATGAGGTCATAGGCCTGGACCTGAGCCAGCATGGCGAGAGAGGCTATACGATGACAGTTGATGGCGAAATCTGAGTATGAGATGCAAAGTGGGGAGCTTACGCTCCCCACTCTTTTTATTTTATATCTCTAAGGGCAATCTTATATTTCTTAATCCTATAGCCCAACTGCCTTTGGGTTATGCCGAGCATGCTTGCAGCTTTATGCTGAATCATGTTGTTTTCCTTAAGTGCATTTATTATCCTAACCTGCTCTATTGCCTCAATCTCGGTTTCTAAGGTAGGATGTGAATCATACAGGGCTTTACCTGCACCAATACCGTTTTTGGTGTGAAGGATGTTATACGGTAAATCGTCCTTTGAGATGACATTTGCCCCTGCCATTATGACGAGTCTTTCGATGGTGTTTGCAAGCTCCCTCACATTACCAGGCCACTTATAGGAGGAAAGGGCATCCAGTGCATCGCTTGAGAGGGCTATGTTTTTCCTGTATGTGACATTGAATTTCTTAAGGTAATAACTTACAAGGAGCGGGATGTCCTCTATCCTTTCCCTTAAAGCTGGAAGCAGTATTGGCAAGATATTAATCCTGTAGTAGAGGTCTTCCCTGAAATTTCCTTTTCTTACCTCCTCGGAGAGGTTTTTGTTTGTTGCGGTAATGACCCGCACATTGGCACTTATGGTGTGCGAGGAGCCAACCCTCTCGAATGTATGCTCCTCAAGCACCCTCAGGAGTTTTGCCTGAAGAGAGAGCGTTAGCTCTGCTATCTCATCGAGGAAAATACTACCACACCCTGCAAGCTCAAAACGGCCTATCCTCCTCGATGTAGCACCTGTGAATGCGCCCTTTTCTACACCGAAAAGCTCTGCCTCAAGAAGGCTCTCAGGCAGTGCCGCACAGTTAACAGCTACAAAATGCCCCTTTGCCCTTCTGCTTTGAAAATGAAGTGTCCTTGCAATAAGCTCTTTTCCTGTTCCTGATTCGCCAAGCAGTAAAACCGTAGCATCTGTGCTTGCTACCTTCATGACAGTCTTTAAAACCGCCTGAAACTTCTCAGACTCTCCAATGAGGTTTGGCAGACTGTATCTGTCCTTTAACTGTGTTCTGAGTGCCTCTTTCTCATCCTCTGACATTTTGAAGTTTTCCCAGAGCTTAACGAACTGGGCAATTAGAGAAGCTACAATACTTAATACCCTCAGGTCGTCATCTACATCCCCGTGCTCATCGGAATAAATCCTGTCCACGCTTATGACCCCTGAGGCTTCGCCTTTGAGCCCTATTGGGATTGAGAGGAATGATATACCTTCCTTTTTGGGCCTCGAGCCTGTCTTGTTAAGGAACCTCGGCTCTGAGCCTATGTTTGGGATAACCGCAGGCTGACCGCTTTTTATCACACTACCCACGATCCCTTCGCCAATTCTGTATTTGCCCCGTTTTATTTCCTCCACGGTAAGCCCATAGGCGGCTACGAGCTTAAGCTCCCCGGATTGTGGCTCTAAAAGAAACACACAGCCCCTCTGCATGTCGAGCATACTGCTTAGAATCCTCATTGCAGAGGTGAGGTTGTCCTTGAGGTCAAAAGATGCCGTAAGAACCCTGCTTACCTCCAGTATAGCACTAAGCTCTCTGTTTCTTTGAATTGCAGAGTTTTTGCCCAAATAATTCCCCCTTTTTCTGAACGGCAAACGGTAACCGTATGTTATACTTTATACTATACTTCAGTATTGTTTTTTGTCAAGAACCTTTGGTTTGACCAAACCATCTAAAATCCTTTAAAATCAGTCAGTATTTAGCCGGAGTGGCGGAATTGGTAGACGCAAGGGACTTAAAATCCCTCGTCCCCAAAGGGCGTGCCGGTTCAAATCCGGCCTCCGGCACTAAATACCAAGCAGAATTACTCTTTAGAATGGTCCTTGAACTTTTTAAGCCTGTAAAGGAATGTCTTATAGCTCATTCCGAGAAGCCTTGCGGCCTTTGTAGCCACCCCGCCTGCCTTTTGCATTGCCTTAGCAAGAAGTTCCTTTTCGAGGTTCTCGAAATTTATTCCTTCATGAGGAAGGTCGAAACTCAATATCTCTATTTGTCGCGAAATCCTAAGCTCGGCACTTATATCCTTTAGATTTATAGTGCCTGTGTCGTTTATAAGAACAGCCTTTTCGATAACGGACTCAAGCTGTCTTATATTGCCAGGCCAGCTATATTCGGTGAGTGCCTTAATCGTAGAAGGCTCTATCCCCTTCAGTCTTTTTCCGAATTCGAGATTGTATTTCTCGATGAAGAACTCCGAAAGAAGTGGTATATCCTCCTTCCTTTCTCTAAGGGGAGGCAATTGTATCGTAACGACCTTGAGTCTCCAGTAGAGGTCTTCTCTGAAATTCCCTTTTGAGATTTCTTTTTCGAGCTCTTTGTTTGTTGCGGTAATGATTCTTACATCAACCTTTATAGAGGTTTTTCCGCCGAGCCTTCTTATCTCTTTATCCTCAAGTGCCCTTAAAAGTTTCGACTGAGTCGTTAGAGGCAAGTCTCCTATCTCATCTAAGAAAAGCGTTCCTTTATCCGAGGCTTCAAACAAACCCCTCTTCAATGTGCTTGCTCCTGTAAATGCACCTGGCTCATACCCGAATAGCTCTGACTCAAAAAGGCTCTCAGGGATAGCCGCACAGTTAAGGGCTGTGAATGGTTTCGTCCTCCTTGGACTGTTATAGTGGATTGCCCTTGCAACAAGCTCTTTACCTGTTCCTGATTCTCCTCTGATGAGGACAGTTGCAGTGGTAGGCGAAACCCTTTTCATGATTTCTATGGCAGACTGCATCTTCTCTGACTTTCCTATGATTCCTTCTATCTTAAACCTGCCGTAGAGCTCCCTCTGAAGCTCGATATTCTCCTTAAGAAGGCTTGTTCGTTCATCCGCTCTTTTGAGGGTTAAAAGGAGTGTATCCTTTTCGAGGGGCTTTGTAAGGTAGTCAAATGCACCCTTCTTTACTGCGGTAACTGCAGATGAGATTGTGCCATGAGCAGTCATTATGATTACCGTTGGCTTAAAAGGCTCATTAGGGATAGCAGACATCAGCTCTATGCCATCCATTCCCTGCATCTTAAGGTCTGTAAGTATGATATCGGGCTGATGGCTCTTTATAATCTTTAGAGCCTCCACACCATCTCCTGCAGTCAGAGTCTCATATCCTTCGGCATCTAAAATAGTCTTCAGTATATCCCTTTGAAGAGGCTCGTCATCGACTACAAGAATGACTGACATCTTCTAAACCTCTTTTCCCACAGGCAAGGTTATCGTTATAGAGCTTCCCTTTGACTCCTGACTTTCAAAATCCACATTACCTCCGTGCTCCTCGATGATTCTCTTTGTAAGGGAAAGCCCAAGTCCAAGACCTTTATCCTTTGTGGTAAAGAAAGGCTCAAATACCCTTACGGATTTATCTTCATTTAGCCCAACTCCAGTGTCCGAGACAGTAAGGGAGAATTTACTATCAGAGAGATTGGCTGTGATTGTAAGGGTGCCTCCTTTGGGCATTGCCTGAAATGCATTAAGGAGCATGTTATAAAGGCATGTCTTTATAAATTCAGGGTCAACATAAAGCTCAGGCAGTGTCCCATAATGTCTCTTTATGTCGATATTTTCTTTCTGTGCCTTTGCAGAGACAAGCTCTAAGACAGAGTCAACGAGTTTCCCCATATCGGTCATCTGAAGATTAAGCTCTATGGGTCTTCCATACTCCAGAAAACTCTCTGCAAATCTGCTTACACGCAGGATTTCTTTTTTGATATTGCCGATTAAGGAGTCAAACCTCTCCTTTCCCTCAGGGCTTTCGGGCTTGTATTTCTCTTTGATATGGTCTATGGAGAGACTTATAAAGTTAAGTGGGTTTCTTATCTCGTGTGCAATGCTTTTCGAGAACTGTCCAATGCCAGCAAGATGCTCTGCCTTTCTCAGCCTTTCTTTAAGCTCCTGCTCTTCTTTAAGTTTCTCCACCATATAGTTAAAGCTGAGGGTAAGCTCTCCGATTTCGTCTTTTCTTTCTGTATGCAGGCTCTGGCTGAGGTCGCCCCGAGCAACAGACCGTGCAGCACTAACGACATCCTCTATGGGCTTGGTATATCTTCTTGCAAGGAAAACAGTAAGCACTATCCCGACTGCAAAGACAACCGATGCTGCAATTACCCTTCTTATAATACTTGTGCGCATGAAGACAGAGAAATCCTCTGTATTCATCGCCAGATGTATGTAGCCCAGATGATTTTCGCCTGCAATCACAGGGATTATCACATTATAGTCCTGTCCTTCTCCTGTTACAGGCTCTCCTAAGTCTGCCTTGAAGATAAGCTCCTTTTTCCGTTTTGTTATCCACTTGCCAATGTTTTTTGGATTTGTGCTCGAGATGATTTTATCGGATGTGCTTATAACCGAGATTTCCTTTACACCTTTTGGATTCAGCCGATAGATATAATTCTGAAGCCTTTTTTCATCCGTAAGCCCCTTGCTTACTGCATCCTCGATGCCTGCCCTTATTGCCTTTGAAAGCTCCGATGTCTGCCTTTGGAATTCGTTATACATGGCATTCTCCGTATGATAATAAAGAAAAACAAGTATGGCTATGAGGCTTAGGCTCAGGAAAAGCATCATTGCCACAAGCTTGCTACGAAGAGAAAGTTTAAGGAGATAGTTTTTAATCATCCGTAGTCCAATAGTATATTATACTACCAGAGCCTTCAGAGACTGCCCAGTACAGTGCCTGTGCATCCACATCGCTCAGAATCAGGTCTACTGCTACGAATGGCTTTCTCCATAGGGTATTCCATACCGTAAGAAGAGGTCTGGAGGTATACCATTTAAGGGTATGACAGATATTCATTATGCCTGAGACGAGCCCTTCTGTCTTAGGTCTTACGGATATTAATACTCCATCGGATATATGCAGGTTATATCTTAAAGGCATATCCCTGAGCTCTAATGCCTCTACCTCGAATGTATCGCTTTGTTGGGTGTCAGTGTCAGTCTGACTTTTAGGTTTTATCCTTTCCCTTTTTGGTTTAATAAATGTGCTCTTTTTAAGCACTGAAAGGGGTTTTATGGGAGGAGGGCTTCCCCAGAGCTTCATGCCCTCGACCTGCCATTCCTTAAACACTGCTCCCCTTGCCTTTAGATATATCTTTTTTTCATTCAGGTCGAAAATAAAATAAATCTCGGATTTTTTTGCCAAAACGAGTTCTGCCTTAAGAAACAGGTTTTCCTCCCTGAGCCTGATCTTCTCGTCAGAGAGGGCATTCGTGCCGATAAAGACAATAACTAAAAGGGAAATTAACCTTAGCTTCATATCTAAAAGATGAAAATCTTTGTCCCGATTGACGATATATTAAATATTACCCTTAGGTCTTCGTCTCCGACCCTGATACATCCGTGGGTTACATTCCTTCCTAAGAGCCTCGTATAGAGGGTGCCGTGTATGAAATAGCCATTTCCAAAACCCAGTGCATAATCTCCTAAAACATTTTCTTCTACCCTGTCTTTAAATCTTTTTGGTATGCCCTCGCCCTCCTCTATGAATGCCCAGTCGGGTTTTATCCAGTTAGGGTCTGTAACCTTTGACTTAACGGAATACATGCCTCTTGGTGTATCAAAGACCCATCGTCTTTTCCCTGACGGGTCTTTAAGGATATTTCCGCTTCCGCTTGAGATTACTGCCTCCCTGATGGTCTTACCGCTGTTTCTAAGGAAAAGGAGATTTCTTCCTGTGTCTATGACTATGTATATGCCTTTTGGAGAAAGTCCTTCTATACTTCCTTTAAGGGACATGTTTTCTGCCCTTAGCCTGCCCAGATGGCTTTTTTTAGTCTTTACGGCTATATCCGGGCTTTTACTGCCTTGTCCTTCAAGATAATATCCAACACCTTCCAGCACTATGAATACTGCAAACAAAATGATAAAAAATCCGAGCAGTTTCTTTTTCCGCATCTCAGAGACCTTTCATCGTAGAGGAGATAGTGTTATCGTAGTCAACCGCCCCTACTATCGTAACTGGAGTTCCAATGTCTGCGATGCCAAAGAGCTCATCCATATGTTTATTGTCAAGCGAGATACATCCAAAGGTCATACCGCTTTTGCCACCGCCATGAATCTCCACAAGACCGCCTATCCCTGCATCAGCAGGGATAAGCCCTTTCCTCTTGGCAGAAGCAAATTGTCTTTTGTCTTCTTCGTTTGGGTAGTTTATCAGCAATGCCTTATAATATTTGCTCTTAGACAGTTTTTTGATTATCTTATATTTTCCCTCAGGGGTTGCATTATCACCTGAGTAAATCTTATCCGAGAAACCGTTTCGACCTATGTTGACCTCGTAAGTTTTAAATAGAACTCCGTTTTTATAGACTATCAATTTGCGGTCAACCTTGCTTACGACAATGGCATAGATTCCCTTTGCCTTTGATTCATACACTGTCATATCCACCCATTTCTTCCATTTGGCTATATGCTCTTTATTGCTATAGCGGTTGAGTATGGGTAGAATCTTGCCCTCTGCAGTTGTTAAGTATTCTGATATGCAGGTAAGTTTTTCCTCTGCTATATGATACTGCCCTCTCTGATACAGGGCTTGAGCCTCAAGGAGAATCAGCTCTGCCTTTGTAATGTCCTGTCTCGAGAGCCTTCCTTCGTTTATAAGAGAGGTCAGTCTCCGAAGTGCCCTGATACTGGATTGAAGGATAAAGAGCTGTTCTTCTATGAAGGAGGCTTTAGAGAGCTTTTCCTCCTGAATCTTTTTGAATATCTCATTGCCCTCAACCAGTATGTTTTTAAATTGTTCCTCTACTCCTTTATAATCCCTAAACCATGCTAATCTTGCCTCTTGTATGATAATGTCGTCTTTTCCTTTTCTCAGGCTGGTTTTGTATCTGGCATAGTCCTCGGGAGCATAGACCTCTGCACCTGCTCTCCAGAGGTCGTGCTCCTGTGTTTGAGCGAGCTTCACCTCTGGAGGCAGGGCTGAACTGCTACATCCAAAAACAGACGATACTAAAAGCAAAAGAAAAACTTTTACGAAATTCCCTCTCAAGGCAGATTATCTCTTACCTACCTTCTGTAATGCCTGATTAATCTGTTCTGACACGGATTTTGCCTTTTCTGTAGCGGCGTTAGCCTTGTCAGTGGCACTTGCATAGTCCTCGGTAGCAATCAGGTTCTGCACCTCTGTAAGAGAGTCCTCGATGCCTTTAAGGTCAGCCTTAAGTGCCTCTATGTCTGCCATTGCACCTTTGCCCTTTGGTGCCTTTGCCATAAGCTTCTTTGCATCTGCCAATGCAGTTACCGCAGTTCCCTGCGCACTTGTAGCATTAGCCTTTGCCTGCTCTTTCTTTTCCGGAAGCTTTGTCTTTAGGTCTTCTGCATCAGCCTTTACCTTTACAAGCATTTCTTTTGCCTTTGCATAATTCTTAAAAACCTTTCCATCCTGTGCCTTGACCTCATCCATTGCAGTTGTCAGGGCATCGTTTAAGAGCTTTGCATCCTCAGGCGCAAACTTCTGAGCACCCTCTGCAATGACTGCATCCACTGCTGCCTTTGCATCGTTAATCTCAGTCGTAGGCTGTTTGCCACAGCCTGCAAGGAATGCCATTACAACAAGACCCAATACCAGATACTTAAACATGTGCTTCATCTAATCGTCCTCCTTTAAGTTTTTTACGACAACTATACATTTTACTACATTAACCCTTAAAGAATCACCTCCTTTTAAGTTTTCCATATAGATACAATATCCATGCCAGAGGAAAAATCAATAAAAACATGGGGGTTCCAAAAAACTCATTCCTCATTTAAGGAACATTGCCCATTTGGGACTGCTTGACGCTATATGTTAGTTTTGTTATTATCCTTTTAGGATTTTATTATGCAAACTGAAAGGGGGTGAGCAGGTGAAAATACCATTTATGAAGTATGTTACATGGTATCTCGTTGTAGCTATGTTTATAATAGGCATCGTGCCAAAGGCAAATGCAGGGTTTTCTCCCTCAGAGGTGATTGCCCTTTCACAGTTTGACAGGGCAGATGACTTTCAGAAAATCCAGAGGGTACTTGAGATGAAGATAATAGGACAGAGGCTTCATGAGTTTGGCTTTACACAGGATGATATTCAGGCACGCTTAAGCCGGCTAAGTGATGCCGAGCTTCATAAGTTTGCCCAGAAGCTTGATGACCTTAATGTTGGAGGTGATGGCCTTGGTGTTGTGATTGCCCTTTTAGTGATTGCAATACTCGTTGTAATTCTGCTTGAGCTTACAGGCCATAAGGTCGTTATGAAGAAGAAATGATGCGTTCTAAGAAACTCAACAGGGTGGGTGCTTTTAAGTGCCCACCTCTTTTATTTTTAATCTTTCTTTTCTCATGTGCCTCCTATGCTCTTTCAGGGTATGGCTCATTCCGTACCATAGAGGATGTGCCGTTTTCTCCTCAGCTTGAATACCAATGCGGGCCTGCCTCGCTTGCAGGAGTTCTGAATTTCTGGAAGGTGAATGTCTCTCCTTCTGATATTGCAAAGGAGATATACAGTGCAGGTGCAAAAGGCACACTTAATATAGATATGGTCTTTTATGCTGAGAAAAAAGGACTTAAGACAGCTCAGGAAATCCATAGCCTTGAAGGCATTAAAGATGCAATTGATTCAGGCTATCCATTGCTCGTCATGGTTGATTATGGATTCTGGGTTTATGAGCAAAACCATTTTATGGTAGTTGTAGGCTATAAAGATGATGGCATCATAGTGAATTCAGGAGAAGAAAGGCATAAATCCATACCTCTAAGGGATTTCTTTAAGTCATGGAAAAGAACTGGATTCTGGAGCCTCCTTATAAAACCATGAGAGCTCTTTATCTCATAGTTAGCCTTTTTCTGCTTTATGGCTGTGCCATGCCTGAAATAATTGTGCTTAAAGACCCTCTTAGCCCTGAGGAGCATTTAAATTTAGGTGTCTCATATGAGAAAAATGGAGAGCTTGACCTTGCCATAAAAGAGTATAAGCTTGCATTAAAGAAACTTCCGCAGGCATACCTTTATCTTGGAAATGCTTATTTCCTTAAGAACGAATTTACTGAGGCAGAAAGATATTATAAAAAGGCAATAGAGAAAGACCCAACAGGAGATGCCTTTAATAACCTTGCATGGCTTTACTATATAAGAAGGGAAAATCTTAATGAGGCAGAAGCCCTTGTCTTAAAGGCAATTGAGCTTGAGCCTTTAAAGGAAAGCATCTATAGGGATACGCTTCAAAAAATAAGGGAGGTTAAGTGTGTCCCGCCAAAGTGATAATGTCCTATATAGAATACCTTGCCTCCATATCTTTCAATAAACCTCTCATGCGTTTTTCAGGGGAGGTGATGATGAGATGGACTGATTCGTCCTTGAGCTCTTTCATTCTTCGGCTATCACCGAGGATTATTTTATGAAGGGTTTTCAATGGATTTTTCTAAAATTAAGTTTTAGAAATCTGTTACAGACGGGACACCTAAATTTTACCATTCCCTTAGGCATATGGACATTATATACCGAATCACAACTAATGCACCTTATTCCTCTTCCAGAAGGTCTATCTCTATCTATGTTAGATACTATCCACGTACCTACAGCTGCGCCTACAGTTGCGCCTACACTTTTGCCTAATAAACCACCAACCCCTGTTGCCAGCATGGTTGTAGGGAGAATGTGATATAAATATTTTTCCCATATCACCCTCCTATTCCAATTCCTCTTATTCAACCACAAAATCTTGTATATATCAAGCAAAAAGAACACTACATAGAGAGACAGGAGGGGGACACACCCTCAAGGAGAAATCAAGCAATGCTGAGTTTAAAAGCTAAAGTCTGTGTTATAATGATTTAAACGGAGGTTTTGACATGGGTACTGCTGTGAAACATTTGACCCCTCTTGAACTTATCAGGGCAATAGAGCTGCTTACTGATGCTGAAAAGGAAACGCTTGCCATACTTGCAGACAAAGAACTCTCAGAAGAGATTCTTAGAAGACGCAGAGATGCACTTGATGAGATGAAAAGCGGGCAGTTGTTAGGGGTGGATGAACTTTTCAAAAAGGACTGATGGGTGTATGAAATCAAGACCATCAAGGCTGTAAAGAAGGATATAAAATCCCTCCATCCTAAATTAAAAGACAACATTAAAAATCATCATTTTAAGAAAATAAGGGAATCACCTTTTGGCGCTCACGAACTCGGCTATGCCTTCAAAGGGCTTTGGTCTTATCATTTCAGTTTTGAAGGCACGGAATATAGAATAGTCTATGAGATTTTTGAAAAGGACAAGCTAATAGTTGTTATTATGATTGGAAAAAGGGAAAGCTTTTATGAAAAACTGAGGCGAAGACTTATATAATTCTTTAACCGATAAGGCACACTCCGAGTTCTGATGAGATATATTCAGAGCTAAGACCACATAGTTTACACCGAGCCATCAGAAAACCCTTACCCATGCCTTATCTTCAGCATAAGAAGATATATCACTAATACTAATGTGATGAGGTTTGCAACAAAGGCATCATCCATAGGTTTATTATATAGGTAGGGTTGACAGGGCAGTCTCTTTTATGCTTTACTATATTGCCTTTAAGAGTAGCACAGTGAGGCTAATAAGGCAGGTAAATGAATAAGACAATTAAAAAAACACTAACCTCCCCGAAACATCGGGGGGGTTTTTTTATGCCCTATGCCTAAGGAACTGCTCGATAAAAAAGAGATAGACCGTGCCCTCGTCAGGATAGCTCATGAGATTATAGAGAAGAACAAGGGAGTGGAGAACCTCTGTCTTGTGGGAATACAAAGAGGTGGTGTCCATCTCGCAAAAAGGCTCGCAAGAAAAATAGGAGAGATCGAAAAAACAGACATCCCTGTTGGCTCCCTCGATATTACATTTTATAGAGACGATATCTCAATCAGACAGCCTACAGTTAGTAGAACAGAGATGCCCTGCGATGTCACAGGCAAAAAGATAATACTCGTGGACGATGTCTTTTTCACAGGCAGGTCCATAAGGGCTGCAATGGATGCCATTATCGATATCGGAAGACCTGCCCTGATACAGCTTGCGGTTCTAATAGACAGGGGTCACAGGGAGCTTCCAATAAGGGCTGACTATGCAGGTAAAAACATACCCACATCTTTAAACGAAAAGGTCAGTGTCCTCCTCGAAGAGGATGGATATTCAGACAGTGTAGAGCTTACAAGGGTATCGGATGAGCCAGCTTAAGAGCAAAGACCTTCTCGGCATAAAAGAGCTTCCTTCAGAGGAAATAAAGCTCATTTTAAACACTGCCTTTGGCTTTAAAGATGTGCTAAAAAGGGATATTAAAAAGGTCCCCACCTTGAGGGGTAAAACGGTTGTGAATCTTTTCTTTGAGCCTTCAACCCGCACAAGGACATCCTTTGAGCTTGCAGGAAAGAGACTCTCCACAGATGTAATAAACTTCTCGGTCCCTACGAGTGCTGTCGTAAAAGGCGAAAGCCTGATAGACACCGCACTCACGGTTCAGGCACTGGGAGCGGACTACATAGTCATAAGGCATCCTTCATCAGGCGTTCCACATCTGCTTTCAAAGCACCTTACTGCCTCTGTTATAAACGCAGGCGATGGCATGAATGAACATCCAACACAGGCACTCCTGGACGCCTTCACGATAATGGAGAAAAAAGGAAGGGTCGAAGGACTTACAGTAGCAATAGTTGGCGACATAATGCATAGCAGGGTTGCAAAGTCAAATATATATAGTTTTAAGAATCTTGGGGCTCATGTAAGACTTATAGGGCCTCCTACTTTAATACCACCTGATATGGAGAAGCTTGGAGTCAAGGTCTTCTATGACATGGAAGAAGGACTCAGGGATGTGGATGTGGTCATGATGCTTAGAATCCAGATTGAAAGGCAGGGAAAGGGGTTTTTTCCATCCCTTAAAGAGTATTTCAAAAAGTGGGGGCTTACCTCTGAGAGGCTCACACTTACAAAAGACGATGCAATCGTTATGCACCCAGGGCCCATGAACAGGGGTGTTGAAATCGCCTCTGATGTTGCAGATGGCACAAGGTCTGTTATCTTAGAGCAGGTGACAAATGGTATTGCAGTAAGAATGGCTGTCTTATATCTTCTTCCAAGTGGGGTTACAAGCATTAAAAGCATATGAAGATACTTATTAAAAACGGGCATGTCATTGACCCCTCTGAGGGAATAGACGGGGTTTTTGACATCCTGATAGATGGCAAAAAGATAAAGGCTATAAAGCCCTCCGAAGGGGTTACAGGCTCTTCTGATAAGGTTATAGATGCCAAAGGTCTGTATGTCCTTCCCGGATTAGTTGATATGCACACCCATCTAAGAGAGCCTGGTTTTGAGCATAAGGAGACCATAAAGACAGGGACAATGGCAGGACTAAGGGGTGGTTTTACCTCTGTGTGCGTAATGCCAAACACAGAGCCTGTCAATGACAATGCAGGCATAACAGAGTTTATCTTAGAGAGAGCTATGATCGAGGGTGTATGCTCTGTGTTTCCAATAGGTGCAATTACAAAGGGACAAATTGGGCAGGAGCTTTCGGAAATGGATATGATGCGCTCTGCAGGTTGCGTTTCGTTTTCAGACGACGGAATGCCTGTTTCAAACTCCATGCTTATGAGAAGGGCACTTGAGTATGTAAAGGCATTTGATGTGCCGATAATATCTCACTCGGAAGACCTAAGCCTTTCCAATGGAGGTGTGATGAATGAGGGGCTCTTATCGCAAATCTTAGGGCTTAAAGGTATTCCAAAGGCCGCAGAAGAAACCATTATATTCAGGGACATAGCCCTTTCGGAGCTTACAGGTGGAAGGCTTCATATCGCCCATGTGTCAACCGAAGGCTCTGTAAGGATAATCAGGGATGCTAAAAATCGCGGGGTAAAAATCACCTCAGAGACCTGCCCGCATTATTTCTCTCTCACAGAAGATGCCGTAATAGGCTATAACACTAATGCAAAGGTCAACCCACCTTTAAGAACAACTAAAGACATAGAGGCAATAAAAGATGCCCTTAAGGATGGCACAATAGATGTCATTGCAACTGACCATGCACCACATGCAATGGACGAAAAGTTGAGGGAATTTGACCTTGCACCATCAGGCATCTCAGGATTAGAAACAGCTCTGCCTCTGAGCTTAAGACTCGTAGAAGAGGGCATTCTAAGCCTGAGCGAGCTCGTAGAGAAAATGGCTCTTAATCCTGCAAGAATCTTAGGCTTAAATAAAGGGACTTTAAAGCAAGGTGCTGATGCAGATATAATAATAATTGATTTAAAGAAAAACTTTAATGTTAATCCAGAACTATTTGTATCTAAAGGAAAAAATACCCCATTTAAGGGGTGGGTTTTAAGGGGTTGCCCTGTGATGACAATATGTATGGGAAAGGTGTGGGAATGGTAAAGGCTTTTCTTGTCCTTAAAGACGGTCTTGTTTTTGAGGGCAGAGGATTTGGTGCTGAGGGAGAGACCATAGGAGAGGTTGTTTTCAATACCTCTATGACAGGGTATCAGGAAATCCTTACAGACCCATCCTATAAGGGACAGATTGTTACAATGACATATACACAGATTGGAAATTATGGCATAAACATGGAAGACATAGAGTCAGAAGGAGGGACAAAGGTAGAAGGGTTTATTGTAAAGGAATACCTTCCCTTTCCAAGCAATTGGCGATCTAAAGGAAGCCTCGATGGGTATTTAAAGGAATATGGCATTGTTTGCATAGAGGGCATAGACACGAGGGCACTTACAAGACATCTAAGAACTCATGGGGCACAAATGGGCATTATATCTACCAATGATTTAAACCCGCATAGTCTTCTTGAGAAGGTAAAAGCACATCCAGGCATAGGAGGCATAGACTTAGTCAAAGAGGTAACTTCTAAGGAGGCATACACATGGAAGCAGGGTGTCTGGAGGTGGAATAAAGGCACAGCCTCGGAAGAACACGCTAAAAAGAAAGTCATTGTCTATGATTTCGGTGTGAAATTCAATATCCTCAGGAGCCTTTTTGATTCAGGGTTTGATGTCATGGTTGTCCCTGCCTCTACCCCTGCTCCTGATGTCTTAGATATGAACCCAGATGGCATTGTCTTAAGTAATGGTCCTGGGGACCCAGAGGCTGTCAAATACGCAATAGAAAACACAAAAAAACTTCTTTCAGGTGGAAAGCCAATTTTTGGTATATGCCTTGGGCATCAAATCTTAGGGCTTTCAATGGGAGGTAAAACTTATAAGCTCAAATTTGGCCATCACGGCGGAAACCATCCTGTTATGGACCTTGCCACAGGTAAGGTTGAAATCACTGCACAGAATCATAATTACTGCGTTGATGTAAATAGCCTTAAGGGTCAGGTAAGGCTTACACACAAAAACCTTTATGATGGAACAGAAGAAGGAATGGAGCATGTGGAATTGCCAATATTTTCAGTCCAGCACCACCCAGAGGCAGGACCAGGGCCAAATGACTCAACACATCTTTTTAAGAGGTTTGGGGAGATGATGGAGGGAAACAGCCAATGACCAATAAGACCTATCAGCTAAACATAAAAGACAGCATACTTACACTAAAAACCTCTTCTTTTAAGGCTGAAAGGGGAAGTGTCCTTCATACAGGCATATATAATCAGGAGCTGAGGGCAGCCCTGACTTCAGGTTTAGTGGTATTAGTCACATATCTTATTTTAAGACCTACGCCCTTGCTTGTTTATTACATACTCATGCTCATTGAGTTTATAGCCTTCTTTGTGCTTTTCATGATGTTTGTGTTTTATGAGCCTTTACTTTCTGCAACTATCGATAAAGCCAACAGCAGGATTACAGTTTCAATAAAGAAGTTTATATGCAAAGAGGCATCATATCCTTTGAGTGAGCTTAAAGACATCAGGCAGGAGCATATAGTGATAACCCCTGAAAACCCCGATGGTATAAGGGTTGTTGAAAAGATTGCCTTACAGCATGGAACAGTCATACCCGGCTTTGGAGAGGTAAAGGAATTCTATACAGTTGAGCTTTGCTTCGAGGATGGAAAAACCATCATAGTGTTTTCTTCAAAAGATAAAGCCCCTGCAGAGGCTTTAAGAAAGACCGTCATGGACTTTATAAATGCCTAAAAGGACTGACATAAAAAAGATTCTTCTTATCGGCTCAGGACCTATAGTCATAGGGCAGGCATGTGAGTTTGACTATTCAGGAACGCAGGCATGCAAGGCATTAAGGGAAGAGGGCTATAAAGTCATTCTCGTCAATTCAAATCCTGCAACCATAATGACAGACCCTGAGATGGCTGATGTTACATATATAGAGCCCCTTACCCCTGAAATCCTCGAGATGATTATAGAGAGGGAAAGACCCGATGCCCTTCTTCCAACAATGGGTGGACAGACTGCACTTAATCTCTCTGTAAGGCTTTCTGAGATGGGTATTCTTGAGAGGTTTAAGGTTGAGCTTATTGGTGCCAACCTCAAGGCAATAAAAAAGGCTGAAGACAGAGAGCTTTTCAGGGAGGCAATGAAAAACATCGGGCTTGAGGTTCCTAAAAGCATGGTTGTAAGAAACCCAGTAGAGGGGCTTTCTGCGATAGAGCATATCGGGTTTCCAGCTATACTTAGACCTGCATTTACCTTAGGTGGCACAGGCGGAGGCATTGCATATAATCATGAAGAATACAAAAGCCTTCTTGAGAGAGGACTTAAGCTCTCGCTTGCCCATCAGGTGCTTGTTGAAGAATCAGTGCTTGGCTGGAAGGAGTATGAGCTTGAGGTGATGAGGGATGGATTAGACAATGTGGTCATAATATGCTCTATAGAGAACTTTGACCCAATGGGGATTCATACAGGAGACTCTATAACGGTTGCGCCTGCACAGACACTCACTGACAAAGAATACCAGAGGATGCGAGATTCAGGTATTTCGGTCATAAGGGAAATCGGGGTCGATACAGGTGGAAGTAACATCCAGTTTGCCCTTAACCCTCTAAATGGAAGGATGGTTGTCATAGAGATGAATCCCCGTGTGTCGAGAAGCTCTGCACTGGCAAGCAAGGCAACAGGGTTTCCAATTGCAAAGATAGCCGCAAAGCTTGCAGTTGGCTTCAACCTTAATGAGCTTCCAAATGACATAACAAAAGAGACCCCTGCTTCTTTTGAGCCAACAATAGATTATGTAGTGGTAAAGGTGCCGAGATTTACATTCGAGAAATTCCCTGACACAGACCCAACACTTACAACCCAGATGAAGTCCGTTGGCGAGGCAATGGCAATAGGAAGGACATTTAAGGAGTCCCTCCAAAAGGCTCTAAGAAGCCTTGAGATAGATAGCTACGGGCTTGAGCCATTCGATTTCCCAAAGGAGGAGCTTAAGGCAAAGCTCAAAATACCGACCCCTGAAAGGCTCTGGTATATTGCACAGGCAATAAGAGATGGCATTTCCATAGATGAAATCCATCATCTGACATGGATAGACAGGTGGTTTCTTGAAAACCTTAATCAGATTATCAGCATCGAGGAAACCATAAAGGGTTATGCAAAAGGCATAAAAAAAGAGGAAAGCCTGAGCCTTGCGGCATATATCATGCCAGAGGAGCTTCTTATTCAGGCAAAGGAATACGGGTTTTCAGACAGGAGAATCGCAAAGCTCCTCGATGTGGATGAGAAAAGCATAAGGCATCTAAGAAAGGCACATGGCATTAGTCCTGTCTATAAGATGGTAGATACATGCGGAGGCGAGTTTGAGGCACTCACACCGTATATGTATTCCTCATACGAGGTGCCTTTTAAAAATATAGTCGGTAAAGAAATTTCTGTTTCAAAGGACTGTGAGTCAAACCCAACACAAAAGAGAAAGGTTGTGATTTTAGGCTCAGGGCCAAACAGAATAGGTCAGGGCATAGAGTTTGACTACTGCTGTGTTCATGCAGTCTTTGCCCTTAAGGAGCTTGGGTTTGAGACAATAATGATTAACTGTAACCCGGAGACCGTAAGCACGGATTATGACACTGCAGATAGGCTTTATTTCGAGCCCCTTACGATTGAGGATGTCTTAAATATAATCTCGGTTGAAAAGCCCGAAGGGGTGATTGTTCAGTTTGGTGGACAGACCCCGCTTAAGCTTGCAGTTCCTCTTGAAAGGGAGGGCGTAAGGATTTTAGGCACATCTCCTGATTCCATTGACAGGGCAGAGGATAGAAAACGCTTTAAAGAGTTGATTCATAAGCTCAATCTCAGACAGCCTCAAAGCGACACAGCCATGTCCACGGAACAGGCAAGAGAAGCCGCAAGGATTATAGGCTATCCTGTTATGGTAAGACCTTCTTATGTGCTTGGAGGAAGGGCAATGGAGATAGTTTATGATGAACCCTCGCTTATTGCCTATATGCACAGGGCTGTGAAGGCATCTCCACTACATCCTGTGCTCATAGACAAATACCTCGAGGATGCAGTTGAGGTGGATGTGGATGCTGTCTCAGACGGTGAGACTGTTCAGATAGGAGGTGTGATGCAGCACATAGAAGAGGCAGGCATTCATTCAGGTGACTCTGCATGCTCTTTGCCTCCTTATTCGTTGGATAAGGCAGTTGTGGATGAGATAAAAAAACAGACCCATAGCCTTGCAAAAGAGCTCAAGGTCATTGGGCTTATGAATGTGCAGTTTGCTGTCAAAGACAGGGAGATTTATATCCTTGAGGTCAATCCGAGGACATCGAGGACAGTGCCCTTTGTCAGCAAGGCAACAGGTATTCCTCTCGCAAAGCTTGCCGCAAAGGTGATGCTCGGCAGCACCCTCGAGGAATTAGGTTTTATGGAGGAAAAGGTAATAAGCCATATCGCAGTCAAAGAGGCAGTGTTTCCATTCGATAGATTCTATGGTGTGGACACTATCTTAGGTCCTGAAATGAAATCCACAGGCGAGGTTATGGGCATAGATAGACATTTTGGCATTGCATATGCAAAGGCACAGGCATCGTCCAATAACACCATACCTGTTAGTGGAAAAATCCTTTTTAGCCTCAGGGATAAGGACAAATCTCTTTCTGTGCCTCTCGTAAGAAAGCTTATCGAGCTCGGGCTTTCTGTGATTGCCACGAGGGGCACTGCAATGTTTCTAAGGGAAAACGGTATCGATGTGGAGATTGTAAACAAGGTCACTGAAGGAAGACCTCATATAGTTGACCTCATTAAAAACAATGAGCTCAGTTTTGTCGTAAATACGGTATCGGGTGCTCAGGCACAGAAGGACTCTTTCTCCATCAGGCAGTCTGCACTGGAGCGTGGAGTCCCTTACACCACAACCATAGCAGGTGCCTCTGCAGTGGTGGATGCCATAGAGATGCTCAAAAAAACGAGGCTCGACATAAAGCCCCTTCAGGAATATATAGGCTTAAAGAAGCCTTAGCTCTTCTGCAAATGCTCCGAAGGTCTCAAGCCCATCTAAATGCTCATCCGAAAGGTCATATGAGATACCCTTCCAGTATCCAATGAGCTTGTCAAAGCCTATAATGTCCTTCATTTTAGATGCGAGGGCAATGTCTTTAAGGTTTTTTTGGGAAAGGGATTTTGCGTTGTCAAGGTCTTTCTTGAATCTATCGAAAAGCTCTTTTTTTTCGTTTATTCGGTCTCTTTTAGCAATCCAGAGGGCAAAGACAAAAGGCAACCCAGTATGTCTCAACCAGAGGTTTCCTAAGTCATAGACATAAAAAATGTTATGGTCAATAGTGCAAAGACTGTATTCCTGGTTTGGTATATCTATTTTTAGCATATGAGCCCTGCTTGCGGTAACTAATGCATCATCGCCTATCGAAAGATAGGCAGTATGAGACATTAGGGCATTTCCTATTGGCACAAAGGTCGTTTTTAAAGTGACATCCATTGAGTAAAACCTCTTCATGATTATTTTAAGAAGAACAGGCGAGGTCTCTGACTGATGGGTGACAAAAACCTCTCGACCATCGAGGTCTTCTATGGGAAGCCTCGAAAAAAGCATTATGCTTTTTACATGTCCCAGACTGCTTATGGAATGCCCTTCAAGGTAGATATAATCGTCCTTTTCCCTCAGATACTCGATAGATGATGAGGGGCTTATGTCAATCTCGCCTTTTCTCAGCATCTTGTTCATGACCGATGGTATGCCTTTGATAAACCTGTAATCTCGGCAGTTACATCCCTTTTTTAGCTCATAAAAGATTGGAAAGAGATTCGTATATGGGATTTCGCCTATCAGTAGTTTTTGCTTCATCCTTTAAAATTATAACCTATATGGAGTTTTTCGATTTATAAGTGTTCAACATTCACATGGGTTACATTTTAACCTATGGACATGGGTTACACTTTTCTTACTTTGGGTCTGACCTTCCCTTTTCTTAAATCAAGAACTCCAATAGGGTGGAAGCCAAAGCGTATCTCATGGCAAGCCTC
>JACQZC010000093.1 GCA_016207905.1 Nitrospirota bacterium
AAGCTCAGGACAGGTGGCTTTGCGTTATTCAGTTACCTGAATTTTGCCTTTTCGGCAAGACCAAACCTGACATATAAAAGCATCTGGGGGGTAGAAAGTCAAGAGGAATTTTTGAGATTCTGAAAAAACCCATGAAACAAGTTCAGGGAATGATTCAGAATGACCTCTCTAAAAAGCCCATCCCTTGAGGGGAGGGGTTGGGGGAGGGTGAACAGAAAAGTCCAATCACCCCTCACCCCAGCCCTCTCCCGCAAGGGGAGAGGGGATTACACACCCCTGACCCCTCTTAATAGAGGGGAAAAGAGTTTGCCACATATCATAAAATCCGTGAAATTGTCAAGATGAAGGATTTCCAGTGAAGGATTTCATATGGACAATTTCATATTTTTTAATTTAAGCTGGCTTAGGGAGGTATTATGAAGAAGATTTCTAAAGACAAACGGGACATTGCAAAGGCACTTCTCGATTCAGGAAAAACCTATAGGGAGATAGCAGATGCCTTAGATATAAGCACAGGAACTCTGCATAATATATCAAAGGAGTCTCCAGAGAAAACCAAAGGATTCATAAAAGAGCTAAGACAGAGGCTCTCTGCAAAACACTACATGCTCGCAGACTATATCTTAGGAAGCATAAACATTATAAACCTCAATTATGCATCCCTTAAAGACAAGGTCATTGCCTCTGCAATACTCCTTGATAAGGCAAGGCTATTTGAACAGGAAAACCCTTTAGATTCAAAGCTGAAACCCAATTTATCTGAACAGGGATTTGAACAGCCCCCTTGCTTAGAGAAAAATCCCTTAAAAATCAATGATGTCTTTGTTCAAGGAAAACATGATTTATCTGAACATTTGAACTGTGAAATGGCTGAAAAATCAAATAAAGACAAAGACTTAGTCGAAAACATCTGAACCTATAAAAAAAGGAGATGGCAACGATGTGTAATCTCATACGCCAAATTGTTCGTCGGCATTGCAATGGCAGAAAGGGGCGGCAATAAAAGAGTATTATTGCATTTAAAATAAAAAATTTCTATTATTAACTATGCTAAGGATATTTAAGATAGAGCCTTTCATTAGAAAGATTATCTCAAAGCCAACCCTGTTTAAGGCACTGACATATCTGGATAAAAGGACAGTTGAAACACCGTTTCTTCTCATAGACAAAGAGCAGGTAAAAAAGAAGGTATCTGCTATTGGCAAAAACATCAAAAACTCAAAGGTCTTCTATGCGGTCAAGGCAAACCCGGATATAGAGATAATTCGGTTCCTCGATGGCTTAGGCATGGGCTTTGAGATTGCATCAGAGGGAGAGCTAAAATTGCTTTCGAGCATTGGGGTCTCTCCTAAAAGGATACTCACCTCTAACCCTGTAAAGTCATTCAGGTTTCTTAGGATGGCAGGAGAATATGGCATAAGATATTATGCCTTTGACTCAAAAGAAGAGGTGGATAAGCTCAAGGAGTTCGTTCCAAATGCAAATGTTTATGTTAGGCTTTCTGTGCCAAATGAGGGCTCTGAATGGCCCTTAAGCAGGAAATTCGGGGTTGAGATCGACGATGCCATGAAACTCGTCGTTTATGCAAAAAACAAAAGGCTCAACCCGGTTGGAATCACATTCCATGTGGGCAGTCAATGCACAAACATGCATAACTGGAGCACTGCACTTTATAAGGCAAAAGCCCTTTGGGATATGGCAGAGCAAAAAGGGATAGGATTCAATATGCTCAATATAGGTGGAGGATACCCTATAAAATATACAAAGGATGTGGTCGGTATAGAGGCAATAGAGGAAAATGTGAACAACCTCATATTCGAGAAATTCCCCCATGACATATCTATATTAATCGAGCCCGGAAGGGCAGTTGTTGGAGATGCAGGGCTCTTCGTTAGCTCTGTCATAGGAAAGGCTAAAAGGGGAGATGACAACTGGCTTTACATAGATGTTGGTGTTTTTAATGGACTCATGGAAAGCTTAGGTGGCATCAGGTACAGCTACATAGTAGAGGCATCCAAGGACAGCAAACAGAAAAAGAGATGGACCATTACAGGGCCAAGCTGTGACAGCTTCGATGTCATAGAGCAAAATGTCACGCTTTCAGAGCCAGAGGTTGGAAGCCTTATGCTGATTCTTTCAAGCGGTGCATACACAGTGTCTTATGCCTCTGAGTTCAATGGCTTCTCTATACCAAAAACAATTCTCATATAGGAGGTAACTTATGATTAGATTCTTAGAAAGAGCTCCATTTGTGCCGATTGAGTATGGCTATGAGGTAAGTGGAATACTTTATAAAGGAAGAAGTAAGTTTCAGGACATTATGGTTATAGAAAACCCGGATTTCGGAAGAATCCTCGTGCTTGACAATGTGGTTCAGCTTACAGAGGCAGATGAGTTTTTCTATCATGAGATGCTCACACATGTTCTTATGCACTCACATCCCAATCCAAAGAGGGTCGTTGTCATAGGAGGCGGAGACGGAGGGGTGGTAAGAGAGGTCTTAAAGCATAAAACAGTAGAGAAGGTCTTTTTCGTCGAGATAGACGAGGAGGTTATAAATGTGTCAAAGAAGTTTTTCCCCTCTGTCTCCTCTCATATCTCTGACCCGAAGGTTGAGGTAAGGATAATGGATGGTGCCGAATTCGTAAGGAAATCCCCAAAGGCAGATATAGATGTCATAATAGTTGACTCAACGGATATTATTGGTTTTGCGAGAACACTTTTTACAGATGAGTTCTTTGGCTCCGTAAGGAATTGTCTCAGGGAGGAAGGGATGTTCGTTACGCACTCGGAGTCCTTACTTCTTCACAGGGACACGGTGATAGAGGTTCAGAAGATATTAAAAGGCGCATTTCCTCTGGTTGACCTTTATGCCTCGCCCATTGCAACCTATCCGGGAAACTGGTGGAGCTATGCAGTAGGCTCGATGAAGCTAAGCCCTCGTGAGCTAAGAAGGCAATTTAACATACAAACCAAATTCTACGATGACGAGGTTCATTGTCAGTCCTTCATAACGAGAAGGCTTTATGAGAAGCTCATAAACGACAAGCTCGGCTGGGGGCTTAAGGGTGCATTTGGTTACGAATAAATCTCAATACGATAAATGCCATGGCATAAGCCCCTGCTCCAAGCCACATGACCCATCTAAAACCAAATGTCATGGCAGTCATCTGAGATAGTATAGGGCTAAGCACAGAGAAACACCCATTCACTGCCCATGCAAATGGAATCAGAAAGCTATGACCTTCGGATGATTTCTCCGAAGGGCTTCCGAGCGTTGTTATTCCCAGAGGAAATGGAATGCCCATCAGAAAACTAAGAGGCATTATAAGTAAAAACAAAAGCAGAACCTTCAGGGGAAGCGAATACGCCGATATTGCCAATACATAATAAGGCAAAAGAAGGCTTAAGAGAGCTATGACAGCCGAAAGCCCTATGAGCACATATGTGCTCCTTAGAGATTTATACCTAACGCTTAAGAGGCTCCCTGCTCCCGAGCCTATAAGCACAGAGCATAGCACAATTGCCACTGCATAGGATGGCTGTTCAAGCGGAAGAATCATCTTCTGTATAAGGGGCACCTCGACAAACATAAAGCCAATGCCTAAAAGTGCAAAATACGAAAGGCTTGCAGGGGCAATAGTGCCACCTAAATTTCGTGGGAGTCCGTGACTCCCTTTCGAGAAAAGCAAAGGAAGGGATATGACAATGATGCTTATAAAAACCACCTGAATGAATATGACTAAAAGAATGCCACCTTCATCTATGAAATACTGCCATTTCCTGCCCATTACCTTATATATCTCGATGAGGTTTTTAGCCTTGAGATAATAGTTAAAAAAGGGATTATCGTCATACACCTCGCTTATATCGAAGATATAATCCCTTCTAAAGGATTCCCTGTCTTCATGTATTAGCCTTTTGAATGCCTTGTAATATTCGTTTGAAGGCATCTTTACATACACATTGCTTTCCTCTTCTTTAATCCCGGGATAATATATAAGGTCAAAGTTCCTTGCCTTTGAGAAGTCTTTTATGACATTTATCTCAGAAGGAGAAAAAGGACTGCGATTAATTAGCATGCATATACTGCCCCAGCTTCTTATGCATGCTATGCGGTTTTCTACATCCCTTATGCCTTCATCTTCGATTGCCCTGATAGCAGTGTTAAGGAGCCTAAGCTCTGTTCTTGGAGGTGGAATGATAAATAGACTTAGACTCAAAATGCCCTTTGGCTTAAGATGTGAGAGATATTCCCTGAATGCCTCAACCGTAAACCTGTAATCCTCTGCAATGCCGAACACTCCCGAGGGCATTGAGCTCATAAGAGAGATGTCAATAATATCGAATGTCTTTTCACTTGCCCTGAGGTAGCTTCTTGCAAGCCCCTTATAGGTATTTTCATCGTATATGCCTTCTGAAAACTCTCCGAGGTCTTTTCTTATGACATCTATAACGAGGGGGTTTGAATCCACCTTGTATATGTTTTTTGAGCTATAGTGTCTTGAAAGAATGACATGGAGTCCTCCTTTTGGCTCTACGATGAGGACATCTGCATTTTCTCTAAGCTCATAGGGCAAAGAGGAGGGAAGGAAATTCAAAAACCCTGCCTTACTGTCAGGTCGCGTTATAGCAGTAATATCCCCTCCGTCTATGGAAAGACCGATTTGCTCAGGAAGGGAATCGAGATATTTAAGACTTAGCCCCGGGGCAAACCTTACAGCAGGGCTTCTAAAAGTGTCCACCTGCGAGAAACCACTGTTATAGGTCTTCATGTGCATGCCATCGGGGTATTGAAGGGCAAGCTGAAGACCCTTATAAGGAGACATCCTTATCTGCATAAAGGAAGGACTCAGAATAATAAATAAGGCATTCAGGGCAACCAGTACGATGCCTGCCTTTTTCCTTCCTATGACGAATACCCCGGATGCGGATATAGCTGAAAAGAAAAACACAGACATTGCTGGGCCAGCCCATGCCATAATGAGTATTGCAGAGATGCTTCCAAGCCCTGCTCCTAAAAGGTCCGAGCCATAAATAAGCCCAGATTCTTTGCTTTTCAGGCTAAATGCAGTTGACATAATCATGCCAAAGAAGAAAAACGGTATGCTCAAGACCGCATAATAAGCAAGGATGTATAAGAATGCCACTTTTTCCCATGAAAGCCTTACAGGGTCAAATGGGAGCTGGTTTGAGAGGAGATAACTTAATGGTATAGAGACAGAAAGAAGAATCGAATAAAGCCCCAGTCGGGATAAGTCTTTAAGGCGTGGATAAATCGAAAGAATGGTTCCGCTTAGGGCAATGCCTAACATTGCAATGCTTACAACCATAAAGGCAAAGTGATATGAAAGGGATATGGAAAATATCCTTGTCAGTGTAATCTCATATGAGATCGCAGAGAAGGAACAAAGGAAGATTCCGATAAAGAGCCTCATAAGGCAATTATAGCATCCTGAATTTTTACTTATATGTTATTCTTTTTTATGAAGAGAGTGGTTTTGCTTGTGCTTGACGGACTTGGTATCGGAGAGATGCCTGATGCCTTTCTTTATAAAGACGAAGGCAGTAATACTCTCAGGAATCTTTCTTATGAAGTAGGAGGAATCCATCTGCCCTGCCTTGAGGCATTAGGGCTTGGAAACCTTGGGGACTTTAAAGGCATTGCTAAAAATAAAAATCCCCGTGCATCATACGGCATCATGTCAGAGCTCTCGAAAGGCAAAGACTCCATAACAGGTCACTGGGAGATGATGGGAGTGGTCACTTCCGAGCCGTTTCCAATCTATCCAGAGGGGTTTCCTCATGAGGTGATAGCTGAATTCGAAAACAGGACTAAAAGAAAGACTCTCGGAAACAAGCCTGCATCAGGCACAGAGATAATAAAGGAGCTTGGAGAGGAGCATATGAAAACAGGCGCCCTTATAGTCTATACATCTGCTGACAGTGTCTTTCAGATAGCCGCACACGAGGCTGTCGTTTCAGTAGAAGAGCTTTATAGGGTTTGCGAGGTTGCGAGGGAGATTCTCAAGCCTCCCCATAATGTCTGCAGGGTCATTGCAAGACCATTTATAGGCCCGCCTTTTCAGAGGACCCCAAGGAGAAGGGATTTCTCGCTTCCACCTCCAGAGGACACAGTGCTTGACCTTCTTCTAAAAGCAGGCATCGAGGTTATATCAGTTGGAAAGGTCATTGATATGTTTGCCGAGAGAGGGTTCGCCTGCTCTATAAAAGTAAAGGGTAACAGTGATGCCATGAATAGGATAAATGAGCTTTTCCCATCGATGAAGGAAGGAATTCTATTTTCGACATTCACGGACTTCGATACACTTTACGGGCACAGGAACGACCCTCATGGATTTGCATCTGCACTCAGGGAGTTTGATACATGGCTTTCGGATTTCCTACCTGAACTTAAAGAGCAAGATTATCTTTTCATCACAGCAGACCATGGAAACGACCCGACAACCCCAAGCACAGACCATTCGAGGGAGTATGTGCCAGTGCTTTTTTACTCAAAAGACTATCCTTCGTCGGATTTAGGACTAAGAGAAGGATTCTCAGATATAGGGGCAACTATTGGAGAGATTTTTAATCTAAGGGGGTTTAATAAGGGCAAGAGCCTTCTTCAAGGTAAAACCTTGTCTTAGGGCATTTATCGCCTCAGGAGATGCGAGGGATTTAAGAAACCTCTGCCTTTTCTTTTTATCTTTAATCTCTCTCGATGCCTTTTCTCTGACTCCCCGAAGGAAATTAAGATACCTCCCCAGACTTTTAGGATAAAGTACTTCCAGCTCTTTTCTTATTGTCTTTGACATTGCAGGACTGAGCCCTGATGTGGAGATTGCAATTTGAAGGGGCCCTCTTATTATAGTCGAGGGCACTATGAAACTACAAAGAGATGGTGTGTCAACAACATTGAGAAGGGCATCTTTGGCATCCTCTGCGATTTTACTGTTACTTTTATGAGAGCCTGTTGCCGCAATAACGAGAAAGGCTGATTTGAGGTCTGTCTTTCTATAATGCCTGCTTATGTGTTTTATATTCCCTTTGGATCTCTCTTTTTTAAGCCTCGATGTCAGAGAAGGACTTATAACCTTTACATCTCCGCCTGCACTTAAAAGGCTGAGTGCCTTTCTTTCGGCAACCCTTCCGCCACCAATAACCATACAGTTTTTACCTCTCAGGTCCAGAAAAACAGGATAGGCTTTAGATTCCGAGAAACTGCTCACTGGTTTATAGCCCCAAGCTTGCTTTCAGGGTATTTGGTCATAAGGAGGTCGAGGTATTGTCCTGCCTTGTCATTATCTCCTAATGCCTTATAAGAGGTATGGATGAGAAAAAGGACTTCTTCCTCGTTTTTGTAATCAGGGAACATCTCGAGGACTCCCACGAGCCTTGCCAGTGCACCCTTGTATGCCTTTTTTTTGAAGTAAAACTTACCTACGAGGAACTCATGGTCCGCTATAGTCTCTTTAGACTTTTCAATCATCGAGGCAACCTCTTCTTTATATGGGTTTCTCGGATAAAGGCTGTTAAGGGTTTCAAGCTCCTCAAGGGCTTTTTTTGCCGACTCGTAGCCTCTTTCGGCATCTGTCATCTCCTTGAAGTAAATCATTGCTATCTGATACTGGGCGTATGCCGCATATATGTGCCTTGAGTACATATCGAGGAATCGGCTATATTCCTCCATTGCAATCTCAGGCTCTTCCTCTTTAAGGTATGAATCAGCGAGTCTTAATTGTGCAAGTGGCGCATACTTATCCGTGGTATCGTATGTCTTTATCTTATTAAGCAAATCCCTTGCATCCTCGTATTGTTTTTCCTCTATGTATTTGTTTGCCTTTTCAAATGAATCTTCGAACTCCGAGTCTGCGGAAAGCTTTAGCTCAGGCTTTTTTGCACAGGAAAAAACAATAACAAGAAATACGATGAAAAAATACGCTCCCCTGATTTTCCGCATACGGTATTTAAGCCTTTAGGTATTGCATTAGTCAAGAGGGTAGCTCGTAACCCCCCTCATTCGCGTGGTCGTAACCCCTATTTTCCTAAAAGCGTAGTGAAGATTTTATGATGTTCTTCCTCATCCGAAAGGATTTTTTCCATAAGTATTTTTGTAGTCGTATCTCCTTCCTTGTCTGCAAGCTTTATGATTGACCTGTAAAGTGCGATTGCCTCCTCCTCTGCCTTAACATCCTTTTTAAGCATGTTCTCTGCAGAACCATCGACCTCTATCTTTGTTGGCTTTGTCGTTGGCACTCCTCCAATGTAATCTAATCTTTCTGCTATAAGCTCTGCATGCCTCATCTCGGTCAGAGCAGTAGTCCTGAAAACAGGTGCAACCGATTCGGTGACTATGCCTTTTACCATGACATGCTGCCACATATATTGAATGCTGACAGCAATCTCCCTTGCTATAGCCTCATTAAGCAGTCTCTTTAGGTTTAAGCTTGCCATATAAGACCTCCTTAACTTAAGATTTAAGATAAGTCTATAGGAAAACATGAAGATATTCAAGTAGTTTTAAAATTTAATTAGGCAGAGGTTGAATCCCCAATCCATTATCTTTTATGATATTTGTAGGAGGTTATTATGGAGTGCATGATGGAGCAGAACAAAAAGCACTGTAACTGCACATATGAGCCCTGCAAAAGGAAATACCGGTGCTGTGAGTGTCTTCACTATCACAGGCAAAATGGAGAGCTACCTGCATGTTTCTTTAGCAAAGAAGCTGAAAGGACATATGACAGAAGCGTAAGGAGCTTCGTTAAGAATAAATAAAGGCAGTGCTTAGCCGGTGTGGTGGAATGGCAGACGCGCCGGACTCAAAATCCGGTGGGAGTAATCCCGTGTGGGTTCAACTCCCACCACCGGCACTTTTTAGCTGTCACATCGTGGTCAAATACAAACTGCCTGACATGTTCTGGCTTCAGGCCTTGAAAAATATCCTTCTTTTGATGTAAAATTAAAAATAAATCTTAGGAGGAGACAAAATGAATTATATAAAGACAACATTGTTACTGGTTGCCCTTACGGTTATTCTCGTATGGGCAGGAGGCTTATTCGGAGGCAAACAGGGCATGACAATAGCCCTTGTATTTGCCATTGGAATGAACTTCTTTGCATACTGGTTTAGCGACAAGATAGTCTTAAGGATGTATGGTGCAAAAGAGGTGGAAGAGGCATCCGCACCTCAGCTTTTCGGCATTGTTCGGGCACTCACACGAAAGGCAGGTCTCCCAATGCCAAAGGTCTATTTAATGGAGGCTGACCAGCCAAATGCCTTTGCAACAGGCAGAAACCCTTCTCATGCCGCAGTGGCTGTAACAACAGGCATAATGAACATGCTAAGCCCTGAGGAGCTATCAGGCGTTATAGGGCATGAGCTTGCACACATTAAAAACAGAGACATTCTCATAAGCACAATAGCCGCAACAATTGCAGGCGCAATAAGCTATCTTGCAACCATGGCTCACTGGGGACTCATCTTTGGCAGAGGTAGTAGTGACGATGAAGGCGGAAACCCAATTGGTGCAATTGCCATGATAATTCTGGCGCCTTTAGCCGCACTTTTAGTTCAGATGGCAATATCCCGAGGAAGGGAATATGCCGCAGACGAAGCAGGTGCAAGGATTGCGGGTAATCCGAGATTCTTAAGCAATGCCCTGAGAAAGCTTCACTGGGCATCCAAGAAGGTCCCTATGAATGCAAACCCGGCAACATCCCATATGTTCATAGTTAACCCCCTTTCAGGCGGAACCCTTCTTAAGCTCTTTAGCACACACCCTCCGATAGAGGAGAGGATTAGAAGGCTCGAAGGCGGTATTTAATCCTTCTCAGTTAGGGCAGAGAAATCCGCAAGCTCTGAGACCATATTCCAGAGCTCCATTAGAAGGCTCAGGCGGTTTTGCCTTATGGATTCGTCTTTGTCCATTACGAGGACCTTATCGAAGAAATTATTTATAGGCTGGGTCAACTCTAAAATGACCCTTAGTGCATCCTTATACGAACCAGCATCTATAAACCTATCTCTTTCCTCTTTTACATTCATTAATACTTTAAAGAGCATTTTTTCTTCCTCTTCCCTGAAAAGCTCTAACTTAGGCGAGGGCATTTCTCTTTTTGGTATTATGTTTCTTACACGCTTTATGGCAAGGAGGAAATCACTGTATTCAGGGGCGGACTTGAAACCCATCAGGGCACCCATCCTTTTTTTTATATCTATTAGTGGAAGGGCTGTTGACATATGAAGTATGGACTGTATTACATCAGGGGAATAATTCTTAGCATAAATGCCAAGGAGGTGGTTTTCTATCCTAACTTCAAAGAACTCTGAAATCTCTCCTATGATAGGCTCTAACTCTTTTACATGAGAGATATTTGAAACAGATTTTTCAAGAACCTCTCCTATCGAGATTCTATATTCCTTGTCTAAGAGTATCATTATTACTCCAATGGAAGCCCTTCTCAGGGCAAACGGGTCCTCTGAGCCTGTAGGCTTTAAGCCTATGGAAAAGAATGATGAGATGTTGTCCATTTTGTCCGCAAGACTTAAAATTGCTCCAGTATCGTTTTTCGGAATATAGTCTCCATAGTGTAGGGGACGATACTGGTCTCTTATAGCAAACTGGACATCAAAGTCTTCATTGTCGCCTAAGGCATAATAATACCCCATCACACCCTGAAGCTCTGGGAATTCCCTTACAACACCTGTAATGAGGTCTGTCTTTGAAAGAAGTGCTGCCCTTTCGGCATTATCCCTGTTAATCTTCAATCTATCTGCAATAAAGCCTGAGATAGTTTTGACCCTCATTGTCTTGTCATAGAGGCTTCCTAATTTTTCCTGATAGGTTACCCTTTTAAGGTCTTCTACTCTTTCAATGAGTGGTTTTTTTCTGTCTTCGTCATAGTAAAACCTTGCATCCTCGAGCCTTGCCTTAATGACTCTTTCAGCGCCGAGCCTTATAGTGTCATCGTTTTCCTTAGTTGTATTGCTTATCACTATGAATTGGTTCTTGAGCTTACCTTTATCCTTGATAGAGAAATACTTCTGATGTCCCTTAAGAACGGATTCTATAAGCTCATCTGGAAGACTAAGATACTCTTTTGGAAAACTACCGAGCACTGCTTGCGGGTATTCCACAAGGTATGTTACAGTTTTAAGAAGTTCCTCATCCATAACACTGATTCCTGTAAGCTCCCTTACCTGTTTATTTATCATCTCTTCCCTTTTACTTGGGTCAGGGATAACGAAATTTCTCTTGAGGAGGCTTTCGTATTTGTTTATGTCTTTAATCTCTATGGGAGAAGGTGAAAGGAATCTATGTCCATATGTGATATTACTGCTACGGATGCCATCTATTTCAAACTCAATAACCTCTGAATTCAGCATTGCCATTATCCATCTTATTGGTCTAACAAACCTTAAAGAGCCATCTCCCCATCTCATGGATTTTGGAAAATTCATAGAGAGGATTATTTTTTTAATCGCCTCTGGAAGGACATTCTTTACAGCCATGCCTTTTTCTTCTACTATGGCAGATACATACTCGCCCTTGTCTTTTTTCTTAATAATAAGCTTATCAGCAGAAACACCCTGAGACTCTGCAAACTTCTGCCCTGCCTTTGTAAAAGAGCCATCTTCATTCAGCGCAACTTTCTTAGGCGGACCGAAAACCTCCCTTACACTGTCTTTCTGCATTAATGGAATGCCTTCTACAAAAACCGCAAGCCTTCTTGGAGTGGCATATGTTTTAATATTTGAATATCCTATTGAATTTTCTCTAAGGGTTGTCTCACAGCTCTGTGCAAGGCTCTGAATCGCATCAGGCAGAAACCTTGCAGGGATTTCCTCTACGCCTATTTCAAGCAAAAGTGTTGGGCTCAAATCCTATTTCCTTTAAGAAGTGGGAACCCCAATTCTTCCCTTTGTTTAAGGTATGAGGTTGCACATGCCTTTGCCAGTTTTCTTACCCTTGCCATATAACCTGTTCTTTCTGTCACAGAAAGGGCGCCCCTTGCATCGAGGAGGTTAAATGTATGAGAGCATTTAAGGCAGAACTCATAAGCAGGCTGTATGAGATTCAGCTTATTAAGCCTTATACATTCCTTCTCAAAGTCGTCAAACTGCCTCATGAGAAGCAATGCATCTGAGAGCTCAAAATTATATTTAGAGAATTCCTTTTCTGAGATATGGTAGATGTCTCCATAGCTTAGGTCATTTGTCCATTTTATGTTGAATACATTGTCTATGCCTTGAAGATACATTGCGATTCTTTCAAGTCCATATGTAATCTCAACCGAGACTGGCTTGAGGTCAAATCCTCCTACCTGCTGAAAGTAGGTAAACTGAGTGATTTCCATTCCATCGAGCCAGACCTCCCAGCCCAGTCCCCATGCACCCAATGTTGGAGATTCCCAGTCATCCTCTACAAACCTGATGTCGTGCTTTTTAGGGTCAATGCCTATGGCAGAGAGGCTCTTAAGATATATCTCCTGAGAGTCCTCAGGCGAGGGCTTGAGAATGACTTGATACTGGTAGTAGTGCTGAAGCCTGTTTGGGTTTTCCCCATATCTTCCATCAGTTGGTCTTCTTGAGGGCTCGACATAGGCGGCACGCCATGGCTCTGGACCAAGCACCCTTAGAAAAGTTGCTGGATGAAATGTCCCTGCACCAACCTCCATGTCATAAGGCTCAAGCATTGCACAGCCTTTTCCTGCCCAGAACTCATCGAGCCTGAATTTCAATTCCTGAAAATACATAGCTACAAATCATAATTAAATAAACATTTCTTTGTCAAACAGCCATAGTCGCCAGGTCTGATTTTCGGTGGGTTACGATAGGGGGGATTGGGGGCTTTGCTTTGTGTCCCAATCCTTCTTCAATCAGAACATGCTCTGAGACAACCATGATAATCAATCAAGCAGTTCTTGCAGGGATTGTCCCAATCCTTCTTCAATCAGAACATGCTCTGAGACAGAAGCTTAAGATGTTAGTAACTCCGACTTACTAAGTCCCAATCCTTCTTCAATCAGAACATGCTCTGAGACCTCATTCAGCCTCACAGAGATTGAAGCGGATATTTTTCGTCCCAATCCTTCTTCAATCAGAACATGCTCTGAGACTGATTGTGAAACAACCTTTAAGCCAGTCCGAAATCAGTCCCAATCCTTCTTCAAGCAGAACATGCTCTGAGACAGCCTGCAATAGATGGAATGGTCCCGATAGTCAAGTCCCAATTCTTCTTCAATCAGAACATGCTCTGAGACTCAATAAGGTTGCAGAGCTTCAGGGCGTCTCTGTGCGGTCCCAATCCTT
>JACQZC010000094.1 GCA_016207905.1 Nitrospirota bacterium
CTCAGGCTAAAACCCCTTGCCTTCAACTCCGTTATCCTGTCCCTCTCTTCCAAATTAAGTTGCTTATATCGTCTCTCCATAAACACTTAGGGTAACTCCTTCGTAGCCCCAAGTGTTGCACTTCCTCATTGAACTGGCGTCTTACATTTGGAGTAATTCCTATTTGTTTAAGTGGGATATACACGGAAAACCATCTTTCTTTATCTACTTCGATATTTGCCTTTGGCGGTTTTATCATAATATCCTTAATTTCTTCATCTCCTATATCTTCTATTATCGGCTCTTTTTCAAGTTCAAGTTTTGCGAATTTATTTAATAATTGACATATTCTCTGGAGCATTTTTTTGGTTTTCTCTGATACTTTTACCTGTGGTTTGCCCTTTGATAATTCTTCTCTTTTCTTTTCAATGAAAGGTTGTAAAATTTTTTCTATTTCATTTTGCAGAATTTGGCAATCTTGGTGCTTCCACTCAATTCCGCCTCTGTTTGGATCAATCAGACCATAATCCCCTTGCCTAACTTTTTCGTAAATCCCATCACAAATAACCTCGCCAAAAAAATACCACCCTGCTTTTTCAGTTGAAAACTTAAATAGCTGATTATCAAGAATAGCACCTCTGCTTTTTATCAATAAACATGATATAAAAAAAGGATTATTATACGGACTTTCTAATTCTGAATCGCTTTCAAAAACTTTTATTCTAACCTCATCACCAAAATTAGGGAGTGTAACGGATTTAGTAAGTATCTCTTCCCCTTCAGGTTTTTCATATAAAATGCTTGTGGTTTGCTTCAATTCAGCTTTTTCTGGTGATTCGAATACCAATTGGACTTTTCTATTAGAAGAGGAGCTTATGTCTCTCAAAGCAAAATGATTACACAATTGAGACTTAATTGTCTTATAATCTGGGCATTTAATTTTTGGATTAGTAACAAAAATCTTAACATGCGTTCCATTCTCTTGAATACCAATTTTTCTTCTTGCCTCTGGAGATGGAACATAACTCTCGGTAGTAATTTTATATTTTGCACTTCTTTCAGTTTCATCCCACCAGAGTTCTGCAATAGATAATTTATTATCTCTGATAGTATAAATAGTCCCCTTACCTAATGCAATAATCGTCTCTTTGAGTCCCCTACCAAAAAGACCTCTTACACTTTTACCTCTTTCAAAACCGCTTGTTTCCCCACCAAAACTGAGTGCTTTTTCAAGCTGATTTCTATCCATTCCTTCTGCAAAATCAATTGCCACTAATTCTTTGCATATGCCACCTTTCAATCTCAGAATGGAAATTTTGATTTCACCATGACAGCTAATTTTTTCTTCCTCAAGTCTTTTATAACTGTCATCACAGTTGGTTACCAATTCTACAATAGCATCCGGAAAACTCCGAATAGTTCCAAGACTCATCTGTTTGACGATCCAGTCTTCTATACGAAGTTTTCTGTGTTCACTAAAAATGGTATTATTCATCAGTGCGTCCTCCTTTTTAACCCAACTTAAACATTTTTCTACAAACTCCCAAAAATTCTAACAATTCTTTCTCTTTATAACCTTTGCAAACATTCCAATAATACTCTATATTTTGTTTTAAAATTCTTATCGGCGTTTCTCTTGTCGCACCGAGCATCTCTCTAAGTTCTCCTTCGGAGATATTGAAAGTATCTTTATTATTTATAAATTTTGTAAATGCTTTGCTTTTTTTAATAAAACTTATTATAGCCTCGCCTCGTTCTCTTGGCTTTTTACTTGTCATTTTGCGACTTTTCATTGTCGGAATGTCACGGGCTAATTGACTACGAACATCTTGAGCAACTTCTTTCCCAAACTCTGTAATTTTGAATCCGCTTTTTTCCTTACCCACAAGCCATCCATTAACTCTGCACCGTATCATAGACAAATATACTCTGTTGCTATCAGGCCATTGACTGTAACGTCTTAAACAGAAACGTTTTGGGAAAAGGTCAAAACATTCTTTTACAAGTCTTTCAAAAGCACATTCTTCACCCTTTTCCGTTAAGTTCAAAACTGCAAAAATAGTTAGTTTGTCTATAGCAGTTGAAAGATAAGTTTTTTCGTTAAATGCTCTTGCCATTGATAATTTCAGCCTCTGTATCCTTTATTAATTGTTCAAATTGCTGGTAAGCTTTAAAATTGTCTTTGTTACCATTATTTGACCTTCTAATTATTTTTTTATATCTGATTCCAATTGCCTTCTGAATATTTTTATTGAGCACTGGAATAGGAATTGACAGAATTTCATTCCTGTTTATGCAAGTTGTTGCCGAACCGTGTTTATTTATTTTAAACCAATCTTTTCCAAATCTTGTTTTTAAAAATATAGTCACATAAAATGGCGATATTCCTTTTACTCTAAGTATAAAGATACAATCAGAGACAACCCCTATATCTTTTTGTTCTGCAACGATGGCTGTTCTACCCACACATCCATCCCCAACTCGCACAATGAGAATATCACCTGCTTTTATGTATGCACCTTTAATGTCCATACTACTTTTAGGTTTAATAAATTTTTCATCTTTTTTATAATCGGTGCCTATTTTTGTGATATTTGTAGAATGTAAAAATCTTAAACCTTTCTTAATAAACCTCCTTTCTTTTCCATAAACCGTTCTTCCTGTTTTACAATAGATTGCAAAATCTTTTAACGGTTTGACCATCTCATCACCCATCAACTCTTGTAAATGACTTTTTTGTAGATTATAGTAATAGTAGTAATCCATCCGCTTTAATAAGTCTTTTGCTAAAACCTTTATTGTATTATTGACCTCTCCAGTTTTTTCTAAATCATGTGCTTTTACAGAATAGTTTAAATTATTCTTTTTTTGTTTATTTAAAATAAGAATGCTTGTTTTAGCTGATGTGTCTTCAAATACATTTCGGGGCAGATTAATGATGTGTAAAACCTGTGTATTTTTTAAAATAAATTCTCTTACATATTGATATTTAAGGTTGGAGAGGACACCATCAGGAAGGATAACTACAATAAAGCCTCCATTTTTTGTTAAGCTTATAAATTTTTCTGTAAAGAGTATTTCAACTGCCAGACTTTTTCTTAGATGCCCATTGTTTTTAGCTAAATCGTAAGTAGATAATATCTCTTTTGATTCTATTCTCTGAAACCAGCTACTGAAAGGCGGATTCCCTACAACAAGGTCAAATCCTCCATCTGAAATAATCTTATTTATCTTGGTTTTCTCCCATGTCGCTTCTAATAAGCTGTTACCTGCAAAGATCACTGAGTTTGACAAAGCTGTTTTTTTAAGAGTATGAATCACTAATGGGTCTATATCCACCCCAAATAATTTTGCACGCTTCCATTTCAGTGATGCAATTTTGAGGAATACGCCATTGCCGACAGCAGGGTCAATTATGTTTTTAATATCTGTTGTTGGGACAAGCGATAATGCCTTTTCAACTGCAAATTCAGGTGTAAAGTATTGATTATAATTCTTTCTGTTTCTATGTCTTAGAGATTTAATTCCTTTGATAACAAAAAGTGATTGCTGGTTTGGACTCATTATATCGCCCTTACTAAGAATATCCTTGCCCATCGGTTTTAGTAGTTTATCAGAAAAGAACGAAGTTATAGAAGTTTTTTCTTCTAAGATAAGACCGCACACAGCGGACATGTCCAATGTATCGCCTGCTTTTAAAAGAAGGGATATAGACTACTTGCTTGAGCTTCTCTCGGGGCTGGCAGGAGATGGTAAGAGGATTCTATTTTTAGACATAGGGGCAGACCTCGGCACATTCGCAGTGACTGTGGGTAATGCCTTCAAAGGCTATGAGGGGCTCCATGTGCTTGCCTTTGAGCCAGCTGCACAAAGTTATGCCCTCCTTAAAGACAACATAGCTCTAAATAAACTATCTAAACGCACTCGGTGCAAGGTTTCTCCGAAAGCTCACGCCATATAATAGCTGGTGGCATTATCGAGTAAACAGTTAATTTATCTTTACAATGAGTTGCCTTTTAATTATTATTAATTCATGAAGACCTTGCGTCTTGCCCTTGCTCAGATAAACCCAACTGTTGGCGACATAGAGGGCAATGTCAAAAAGATACTACGATATATCAAAGAGGCAAAGGACTATAGTGCAGAAGTAGTTGCATTCCCTGAGCTTTCAGTCACAGGCTATCCTCCAGAGGACCTCCTTCTTAAGCCCCAGTTTATCTCGGATAACCTCAAGGGATTAGATACGATAAGAGAAAATACAGAGGGCATTGTTGTAGTTATGGGCTTTGTTGACAGAAAGACCGATATATACAATGCAGCAGGGATTATCTCCCAAAAGACCTTAATCGATGTATACCATAAGATATATCTTCCAAACTACGGTGTTTTTGACGAGCAGAGGTATTTTCAGGCAGGAACGAGACATACGGTCTATCAGGTCGGAGATGCCATCGTTGGTGTTAATATCTGCGAGGACATATGGTATCCAGAGGGACCTACGAGGACTCAGGCACTTATGGGCGCAGAGGTAATCATTAATATCAATGCCTCACCCTATACAATGGGCAAGGCAAGGTTCAGAGAGCAGATGCTTTCAACGAGGGCATCTGACAGCGCAGTTTTAGTGGCATACCTTAATACAGTTGGCGGACAGGATGAACTGGTCTTTGACGGAGAAAGCCTCGTTATCAATGAAATGGGACAGACGATAGCAAAGGGCAGGCAGTTTGAGGAAGAACTTATAGTTATTGACCTTGACTTAGATGCAGTCTTTATGCGGAGACTTCATGACCCAAGAAGAAGACAGCAGGTACTGTCACTTGAAGGCAACGATATAAAAACAATACCCATTCCCCATGTTTCTGCCCCTGTTAGAAAGAAGAGAAAGCCCCTTCCTCAAAGGGAGATTAAGGTTATGGAGCCTATAGAGGAGGTCTATAATGCCCTTGTTTTAGGTGTGTCCGATTATGTGAGGAAGAACGATTTCAAGGGAGTCCTGATTGGCTTAAGCGGAGGCATCGACTCGGCAGTCGTCTCTGCCATAGCAGTGGATGCACTCGGAGCTGAAAATGTGACCTGCCTCTTTATGCCATCTAAGTACACATCTTCCGAAAGCAGGGAGGATTCCTATGGGCTTGTCAAAAACTTAGGCATCAAGATTATAGAGATTCCAATTGACAGTATTCTCAAAAGTTACCTCGATACACTAAGCCCTGAATTTAAAGGTCTTCCGTCAGATGTAACTGAGGAGAACATTCAGGCAAGAGTGAGGGGAAATATCCTTATGGCATTTTCGAATAAGTTTGGAATGCTTGTCCTTACAACAGGCAATAAGTCGGAGATGTCTGTTGGCTATGCCACCCTTTATGGAGACATGGCAGGAGGTTTTGCAGTTATAAAGGATGTGCCAAAGACCATGGTATATGAGCTTGCAAAATGGCTAAACAGGCATGCAGTTTTGATACCAGAAAGGGTTCTCTATAAAGAGCCCTCGGCAGAGCTTAAGCCTGACCAGAAAGACACCGATACACTTCCTCCTTACCCTGTGCTTGACCCAATCCTTAAGGCATATATAGAGGAGGAAAGAAGCTTTGAGGAAATCCTTTCCATGGGGTGCGAGGAGGAGTGTGCCAGAAAGGTCGTCTCTATGATAGACAGGTCCGAATATAAAAGAAGGCAATCGCCTCCTGGAATCAAGATAACACCTAAGGCATTCGGAAAAGACAGACGATTTCCGATTACTAATAAATACAGGAGGGTTTAAGATGAACGGCATGATTAAAGTGGCTAAGGTTTTGCTTTTTACCCTTGTAGTAGTATCCCTTATATACATCTCGCCTGCCTTCTCAGAGGAAGAAGATGAGGCGTTTCAGTTTAAGACAAACACCGAGATTGCAGGTGTAAAGCCCAAAAGGCCTGTGAGGGTTAAGGTTGAGCGGCATAAAGACGGAGAGTATTCATGGGATATTACAGGCGACAACAACGATATAGATGAAATCATAAAGGCAGATAGAAGATTTAGAAAGGCATTCGGGAATTCAAAAGATAAGTGATGGGAGAGCACCAGAAGATATTAGACCTTAGAGGCCTCAGGTGTCCTGAGCCACAGAAAAAGACAGAGGAAGAACTTAATCTCATAAAAGAAGGAGTCTTGATTGTCCTTCTAAACAGTCCTTCAAACTATAATGTAGAGAGGCTTGCAAAAAAATCAGGCATGAAGGTAGAGAGCACGAAACACAAAGACTACTGGGAGCTTAAGATTACAAAAACCCCTTATTCAGGAAAGCCAAAAGAGGGAATCTTAAAAAGCATAAAGAGGCTCTTAAAGCAGGAAAAAGCCGAAGACAAAGGCATACTCCTTGTCATAGGCACAGATACCATGGGAAAGGAAGACGACATTGGTAGTGTGCTTATGAAAGGGTTTTTCGATACAATGAAAGTAACGAAAGAGATTCCTAATACAATATTCTTTTTAAACAGAGGAGTGATGCTTACGACAAAAGACACCGAGATTATCCCTATTCTTAAAGACATAGAGGCAATGGGTGTGGAGATATTCTCTTGTGGGACATGCCTTAAGCACTATGGTCTTGAGGCTGAACTAAAGGTTGGTTTCAGAGGAACGACAAACCACATAGTGGAAGGCATAAAGGAATTTAGAAAGGTCGTATGGATTTGATACGGCTCTTTTCCATCTTTTAGAGTATCAAGGGACATTGAAGGGAGGAAGCCTTATCCTTTGAAAGGAACCCTCTACATAGTAGCAACGCCAATTGGAAATCTTGAGGACATAACCCTGAGGGCTTTAAGGGTGCTTAAAGAGGTAGATGTCATTGCAGTGGAGGATACAAGACATTCTCTTAAGCTCCTTAGCCACTATGAAATCAAAGGAAAGCCTTTGATAAGCTACTGGGCTGAAAGGGAAAAGGTCAAATCAGAGGAGGTCATGAAGAGGCTTAATTTAGGCCAATCGGTTGCACTCATCTCCGATTCAGGCACACCTGCAATTTCAGACCCAGGAGGGGTGCTCGTCAGAAAGGCATTAGATAGCGGTATTTTAGTTGTCCCTGTGCCAGGGCCATCAGCACTCATAGCCGCGCTGTCTGTGTCAGGGATGCCTGTTGGAGGGTTTACATTCATAGGGTTTCTGCCCTCAAAGAGGACACAAAGGGTAAAGGCATTGAAAGACCTGAGCTTAGAGAAAAGGACATTGGTTTTCTATGAGGCGCCTCATAGGCTTCTTGAGACACTTGCTGATATAGAGGAGATATTTGGAAGCAGGATGGCAGTTGTGATAAAGGAGATAACAAAGCTCCATGAGGAGGCAATGCATGGAAGTATCCCTGAGCTAAGGGCATCCATTCAGGAAAAAACCATAGCAGGCGAGTATGTCATTATCGTTGAAGGCAGAAAGATAAAAGAGGTATCCTTCGGTGAGGCACTCTCTGAGGTAATGGCATTAATCAAGAAGGGCATGGGAAGAAAAGAGGCTGTAAAAACAGTTGCCAGAGAATACGGTATAAGTAAAAATGAGCTTTACGAAAAGAGTCTTCTAAGATGAAGACTGTCATCATATGGCTTTCGGTTGTATTTGTTCTTTCAGTGTATCCATTTAAGGGAGGCGCAGGGGTCCCTTACAGGGATGAGGCGATTCATTTTATCGTCTATGCCATCACATGCGCACTTTTTTTCACATTCCTTATAAGAAGGATGCGGCTTCTCAGTGCCCTTGTCGTATCGGTTTTGCTGTCAGCAGGGTATGGGCTTTTGATGGAGGTCATACAGCAGGTTATTACGGCATCGAGAAGGTTTTCCGTTTCAGATGTGGTTTCAAACATAGCAGGAGCGATTTCATCGGCAGTGTTTATTGCAGTCAAAAGGAGAGGAAGATGAGACTTCTTTCCTTGACTCGATAGCGAATTTTTATTTATCATAACAGCCTGAGGTGAGGATGAAAGTCGCAATCGGATGTGACCACGCAGGCATTGAGATGAAAGAGGAAATAAGCGGTCTCCTTAAGGATATGGGGGTCGAGCTGGTAGACATGGGCACAAGCACCCCTGAATCCGTAGATTATCCTGATTTCGGAGAGAAGGTGGCAGAGGCAGTCTCGAAAGGCATGTTTGAGCGGGGGGTTTTAATATGCGGAACAGGGATAGGCATGTCAATTGTGGCAAATAAATTTCCACGCATAAGGGCATCTCTTTGTAACGACCTATTTACCGCAAAGATGAGCAGGCTTCATAACGATGCAAACATACTCGTCATAGGCGGAAGAATCGTTGGAAAGGGTCTTGCGAGAGAGATTGCAAAGGTATGGTTTGAAACTCCCTTTGAAAGCGGAAGACACCTTCAGAGGCTTAAGAAAATCAGCCTTATCGAGGAAAAGGCAAAAAGAACTTATGAGCCTGAATGAGCTTAAACTCATAGACCCAGAGGTTTATGAGGCAATCGAGAAAGAGATAAACAGGGAAAGGGAAAAGATTGTCCTCATAGCCTCTGAAAACTATGCAAGCAAGGCGGTTTTAGAGGCGCAAGGCTCTATATTTACCAATAAGTATGCAGAAGGCTATCCGTCAAAAAGATACTACGCAGGATGCGAATATGCAGATATAGTCGAAAACATTGCAATCGAAAGGGCAAAAGAGCTTTTCTCCGCAGAGCATGTAAATGTTCAGCCACATTCAGGCACACAGGCGAATATGGCAGTGTATTTTGCCTTTCTTAAGCCCGGTGACACTATATTGGGAATGAGCCTGAGTCATGGCGGACATCTGTCTCACGGTGCGCCTGTGAATTTCTCGGGGATGCTTTATAAGAACATATCATACGGTGTCGATAAAGACGGATACATAGATTACGATGAGGTAGAAAGGCTTGCACTTAAGCACAGACCAAAGATGCTCCTTGCAGGTGCAAGCGCCTATTCAAGGACAATAGACTTTAAGGCATTCAGTGATATAGCAAAGAAAGTGAATGCATATCTTACTGCTGACATAGCCCACATAGCAGGCATTATTGCAGGAGGGCTTCATCCCACACCTCTGCCTTACGCTGATTTTGTGACAACCACAACTCATAAAACCTTAAGGGGACCAAGGGGCGGGGTAATCATGTGCAGGGCTGAATACGCAAAGGCAATAGACAGGATGATATTCCCCGGCATACAGGGAGGCCCGCTTGTTCATATCATAGCCGCAAAGGCAGTTGCATTCAAAGAAGCCCTTCTGCCTTCATTCAGGCAATATCAGGAATCTGTCATAAGAAATGCAAAAAGGCTTGCAGAGGAAATGATGACAAGGGGCTTTAAGGTCATCTCCAATGGCACGGATAATCACCTGATGCTTATCGACCTTACAAATAACGATATCACGGGAAAAGAGGTAGAGGACATACTCGATAAGATTGGAATCACTGTCAATAAAAACCCGATTCCATTCGATGAGAGGCCTCCTGCCATTACAAGCGGTATAAGGATAGGCACGCCATCGGTTACTACCAGAGGGATGTCTGAAAACGAAATGGCAGAAATTGCAGAGATGATAGATATTGCTATCAAAAATAAAAATAACGAATCGGTGAAGGCAGAGATTAAGGCAAAGACAGCAAAGCTCTGCAGAGAATTTCCAATATATCGGGAGCTATGATATGAAGTGCCCTTTTTGCGGACATATCGAAGACAAGGTGATAGACTCACGAGCAGGCAAAGACGGCGATGTGATTCGTAGAAGAAGGGAATGCCTGAAATGCGAAAAGCGTTTCACCTCATACGAGAGAATCGAGGAGGTCCATCCAATGGTGATTAAAAAGGATGGCAGACGGGAGCCATTTGACAGACAAAAAATCCTTCATGGGCTTGAGAAGGCATGCGAGAAAAGACCCATTCCAGTCGAAATCAGAGAGTCGGTTGCTAACCAGATCGAGAAAAAGCTCCTGAGCTTAGGCGAAAAGGAAATCCCAAGCTCACGCATCGGAGATGAGGTTATGTCTTCGCTTAAAGATCTCGATAAGGTCGCATATGTGAGGTTTGCCTCTGTTTACAGGGACTTCAAGGATGCCTTTGAGTTTATGGATGAGGTTAAAACACTGTTTGAGCAAAAAGGTAAAACTAAAAAGCAGGAAGGTAGATAAGGCAGGACTGCTATGGGCAATAAGATAAAACTTGCGATTGCAGGTATTGGAAACTGTGCAAGCTCTTTGATTCAGGGTATTGGATATTATAGCCAAATAAAGGGACATTTGAGTCCATTAGGACTTATGCATTATGAAATAGGCGGATACAGGGTTAAAGACATAGAGGTCGTTTCTGCATTTGACATAGATAAAAGAAAGGTTGGGAAACCACTTAAATCCGCCATATTCGAGGAGCCTAACTGCACAAAGGTATTCAAGTTAGATGTATTGGACAATGTAAAGGTCCAGATGGCAGAGGTGCTCGATGGCGTTTCATCCCATATGGCTGATTATCCGACTGAAAGAAGGTTCGTTGTCTCAGACAGAAAGTCATGCGATGTGGTAGATGTTCTCAAAAAGTCAGGTGCTCATATGCTCCTTAATTACCTGCCTGTAGGCTCTGAAAAAGCCACTGCATTCTATGCAGAGGCATGCCTCAAGGCAGGCGTTGCCTTCATAAACTGTGTGCCTGTCTTTATTGCATCCAACAGGAAATGGCAGGAAAGGTTTGAAGATGCAGGCATTCCGATAATAGGAGACGATGTAAAAAGCCAGTTAGGTGCTACCATAATTCACAGGGCGCTTGCAAAGCTCTTCATCGATAGAGGCGTTAAAATCGATAGAACATATCAGTTAAATGTAGGCGGGAATACGGATTTCTTAAACATGCTCAACAGAAGCAGGCTCTCTTCAAAAAAGCTCTCAAAGACAAAGGCAATTCAGTGCCTGATAAACGAGCCTCTCGATGAAAATCAGATTCATGTAGGTCCATCGGATTACATACCATGGCTTAACGATAACAAGGTGTGTTTCTTGAGAATCGATGGCAGGGGGTTTGGCAATATTCCGGTAAACTTAGAGCTAAGGCTGTCTGTGGAGGATTCTCCAAATAGCGCAGGTGTCGTTATAGATGCAATAAGGTGCTGTAAGCTTGCACTTGACAGGCATATCGGTGGTGCCCTCATATCTCCATCTTCTTATTTCATGAAGCATCCGCCTTCACAGTTTCCTGACGATATAGCAAAAAGGATGGTTGAGGAGTTTATTTCCGGGAAAAGAAAAAGGTGATAGCAGGAAGATGGGGACATAGCCTCGACAGATACTTAAAGCCATTAGCCAAAAGACTTAACATTAACCCCAATATCCTGACAATAGTTGGATTTCTGCTTTCTGGCATGGCTGGCGGGCTACTTTCATTTGACCTCTTCTTAGGTGGGCTGACGATACTTCTTGCAGGGCTTTTCGATATGCTCGATGGCATAGTTGCGAGGGTAAATCAAAGGGTCACTGCCTCTGGAGCATATCTTGACTCTGTGCTTGACAGATACTCCGATGCGTTTGTGTTTTCAGGACTGGCATGGTATCTCAGGGAAGACCTCGAAGGCGTTCTCCTTAGTTTGGGCTCGATGATAGGTGCATTCCTTGTAAGCTACACGAGGGCAAGGGCAGAGGGATTGGGAAAAGACTGCAAGGTTGGCATAATGGAAAGGCCAGAGAGAATTTTGCTTTTGTCGTTTGGATGTCTTACGGGATGGATTGTGCCAACCCTTTGGGTTATGTTTTCCCTTACCCACTTCACAGTGCTTCAGAGGATTTATTATGTTTTAAAAAGACAATAAGACATTTCCAAATTGGCTTGACAAAAACTAATCCCGCTTCTTTCCACAAGGGTATCCATTGGCTAAATGTCCAACACGACGTTATCCCTCCTTTTCCTTGAAGTAGAAAGGACTCCGGTTGCATTATATTAAGCATCCGCCTCCTTCCCGTCAAGGGAACTGTATGGGTTCAGGACATATGAAACAAGTTATATCCCCCTCACCCCAGCCCTCTCCCGCAAGGGGAGAGGGAAAAGAAAACCATAGTTCATTTTTTACTTGACAA
>JACQZC010000095.1 GCA_016207905.1 Nitrospirota bacterium
ATGAGATACTTAAGCAGGAATACGGTATAATCCGGAACCAAAACGGAACTAAACGGAACTATAATGAAGGCAGAATCTTTAAAAATCAATGGGTTATGAGACACCCCCCCCTCCCCAGTAAAGTAAACTTAGGAAGGGAAAAGGGAGAATGAACGCTTGAACACCCACAAGGATGATAAAACTATTGAATTAAAAGAGAAAACAGATGAATTTACAGTTAAAGAATGAACATATAAAAAAAGGAGGTGGAAACGATTTTGAAAATAGCAGAGGGAATTTGCAGAAAAGACTTGACAATATTAAAATAAGATATGGCTCACAAAGGCTCGATACTTATAGTTGAGGATGAGGCAAAGATAGCCGATGTCCTCAAGGCTTATCTTGAAAAAGATGGCTTTAGAGTCAGGGTTTCAGCTACGGGTCAATCCGCATTAAGCTCTCTTAAAGAGGGGTTTAGCCTCATAATATTAGACCTCATGTTGCCGGATATCTCAGGAGAGGATATTTGTAAGGCAATACGACAGGACTCGGATGTGCCAATAATCATGCTTACTGCCAAAAGTGCCGAGGAGGAAAGAATTAAAGGCCTTGGCATTGGTGCAGATGACTATGTGGTGAAGCCATTCAGTCCAAGGGAGCTTATTGCACGGGTAAATGCACTTCTTAGAAGGACAAAGAAGACAGGAAGCACCCTGAGTTTTAATCGGGGGAGCCTTGTCATCGATGTAGAAAGGCATGAGGTCAAAAAACATGGTAATCTAATTTCCCTCACACCTATCGAGTTCAGGATCCTTCTTGCCCTATCGGAAAGACCCGGTATGGTCATGAGCAGACAAAAGCTCATCAACCTTGCTCAGGGCTATGACTTTGAGGGCTATGAAAGGACCATAGATGCCCATGTGAAAAACATAAGGCAAAAGATAGGAGATGCTCAAAAAGAGCCTGTATTTATAAAGACAGTCTATGGCATTGGATATAAATTTATTGGTGACAGGGATGAGGACTAAACTCTTTCTTGCATTTTTTGTCGTAATCCTTACTGCACTTCTGTCCAATCTCATCTTTAAGCGACTCATCATAAGGGACTTCGACGAATATGTAATGGGCACAAGGGAAGATAGGCTCTACTGGGTTTTAGCATCGGTTGAAGGCTCTTACACCGAAAAAGGCTGGGACATCTCAGCTCTAAGACAGACCCTTCACTGGGCAATAATGTTTGGCTATGATGCAGAGGTCAGAGATACCTCGGGAAAAACCGTTTTAACAGCAGACAATGTATTCAGAACCCTTACGCCTACAATGCAAAGGACAATGGAGGCATCGTTGTACCTTCATGAGCCTGAATCTCCTTTAGAGGAATACCCTATCTATGCAGAGGGCAAAGAGATAGGCTCGATTTATGTCAGGGCTCTTAAGAGAAAAGGACTCATTGCAGAAAAAGAAGCAGTTTTTAAGCAGAGGGGACGGGACTTTCTATTTATATCGTTTCTGATTGCAGGTGGAGGAGCACTGTTCCTTTCATTTGTCTTTAGCATGTTTCTTACAGTGCCCATAAGAAGGCTCAAAAGGGCATCCGAGAAACTGGCAAGCGGGGATTTAACCGTAAGGGTAAGGGCTAATTCAAAAGATGAGATTGGAGAGCTCTCTCAAGCATTCAACCATATGGTAGAGACCTTACAGAGAGAAGAATCCCTGAGAAAGCATCTTACATCAAACATAGCACATGAGCTCAGAACTCCCCTCGCTATCATGCAGGTAAACATAGAGGCAATAATCGACGGAGTCCTCCCTGCTGACAAAGAAAGGTTCGAAGACATAAAGGCAGAGGTTCTTAGATTGATTAACCTCGTTAGTGCAATAGAGGACGCAACCAAGGCAGAGGCAAGCTTCTTTAAAAAGTCTGAATACATAAGGACGGGCTTGAGAGACTTTCTCGAGGGACTTAAGGAGGCAATGCTTCCTCTTTTTTCCACAAAGGGCATTTCACTTTTACTCGAGGAAAGAGATGACTTCGAAGTCTCGATGGATGTAGACAGGCTTGAGCCCGTGCTGAGAAATATTCTATCAAATTCCCTGAGATATACCGATAAAGGAGCTGTATGGATTGACTATGGAAAGGGCAAAAAAAACTTCTTCATCTCCGTGAGAGACTCAGGAAGAGGAATTAAAGAGGAAGACATACCTAAGATATTCGACAGGTTTTATAGAGGCAAGGGCTCAGAAGGCATAGGGCTTGGGCTTTCCATCGTAAAAGAGCTTGTTGATGCAATGGGTGGAAGTATTGAGGTCTCAAGTAAGTTAGGTAGTGGCACGACCTTTAAGCTCACGCTTCCCTTATAGAGCTGATGTTTTCAACAGGTATGACTACCCAGCCCATTTCTCCTTCAAGATATACCTCTGTCTCGCCTATCTCAACGAGCCGTCCTGTGTATGTTATTCCAGATGCCTCTACTATAACTGTCTTTCCAACCAATTCCATCATTTCTTATCTCCTTCGAGGTTATTGACCAAAGACGCACCTATCAAAAACAAAGACGAACAATAAAACACCCAAAGCAGGAATACCACAAACACGGTAAGCGAGCCATAAATCGCACCGAGCCTTGACACAGAGCCTACATACCATGTAAAGATGTGCTTTGCCGACTCAAGCATCACTGCCGTAAAAAGCCCGCCAACAAACGCATGTCTCAACTTCACTTTTTTCATGGGCAGGATAACATAAAGCGACACGGCAATCGTGAGCATAAGCAGAAACGGCACAACGAACCTTATGAGGTATGCTGAAATCCAGCCTGCCTTAAACGGCATCTCCTCTGTGAAGACACTTATAAGCGGTATAAACGATGTAAGGACAAAAGATAAAAGAAGCACTGTAATCACAATGGTTACAACTACCAAAGAAAAGAAGATGGACCTGAAAAACGACAATTGCTTCTTTACCTTAAACATGGCATTCACTGCCCTCTGAAGGGCAATAAAAAACTGATATGAAAAGAAAAAGTAAACCATAATACTCCATTTTCCAATTCCCCTGAAGGTTATAAGCCTTTTTAGCTCTTCTGTTATGCCCACTACTGCCTGTGGAAAAAATCCAATAAGTTTTTCGAGGAAGAATCCCTGAAATGCCTGATGCTCCTTAATAAGGTATCCAAATGCAGTAATTATAAGAAGACAAAATGGCAGTGCAGTTACTATTGACACAAAAGACAGGTATGACGATAGCACTACACCGTCTTCCTTAAGGAAATCCCTGATACTTCTGAATATTATCTTTAGGTATCTCATTTATGCCCTTTTTTGTAATGCCTGTCGTAACCCCTTTTAAATATCTTTATGGGTGTTCCTTTAAAGGAATACCTTTGTCTCAGGAGTTTTTCGAGATACCTCATATAGTCTTCTTTTATACCTTCGGGGTTGTTTGTAAAGACAACGAATGTTGGTGGCTTAATGCCCACCTGAGTTATATATCGGAGCTTTATCTTCTTACCTTTCAGTGTTGGAGTAGGTGCTGATTTCAAAAGCTCATTCAGCTGCCTTGTGCTTATCCTTTTTTGTCTTTCCTTAATGACCTCATCTATAATAGGAAAGACCTTTGTCACCCTTTTCCTTTCAACCCCTGATATGGTAAGCATAGGTGCATGCTCTAAAAACCAGAGTTTCCGCCTTATCTCAGAGGTAAGCCTCTTATATGTTTCATCCGGGTTCTCTATAAGGTCCCATTTATTAAGAAGAAATATAGCGCCCTTTGAGTTCATGTGCACCATACCTGCAATCTTCTGGTCATCCTTCAGAATGCCTTCAGTGGCATCGAGCATCATGAGGCAGACATCAGCCCGCCCGATGCTTTTCATTGCCCTGAGCATTGCAAACCTCTCGATAGAATATCCCCTTGCCCTTCTCCTTATGCCTGCTGTATCTATGAGCAGGTATCTATGCCCATAGTAAGTGCAGACAGAGTCTATCGAGTCTCTGGTCGTGCCGGGTATTTGACTGACAATCATCCTTGGTTTTCCAAGCAGGGAGTTTACAAAGGTCGATTTGCCTACATTGGGTCTTCCGATGACTGCAATCATCGGGTAGTCATAAGCCTCTAAAGCAGATGAGGGCAGGTATGAAATCAGCCTTTCCATGAACTCATCGAAGTTATAGCCTGTTTTTGCAGAAACAGCTATAAGTTCCTCGACGCCAAGACCGTAAAAATCATAAATCCTATCCTCTTTTGTCGTGCCATCTATCTTGTTAATGGCAGTAAGGCACTGCTTGCCCGATTTCCTTATCAGTCCTGCAAGCTCCATATCAGCAGGGCTGATGCCTTCTTTGCCATCGAGGAGATGGATTATAAGGTCAGCCTCGCTGATTGCAAACATTGCCTGCTCCCTTACCTGCCTTTCGATATCAGGCTCTGCCTCTATATAAAACCCGCCTGTATCCACAATAACGAATGCCTTTCCTCCATATTGTACATCCATGTAGTTTCTGTCCCTCGTTACCCCTGACATTTCCTCTACGATTGCCGATGTCCTGCCTGAAACTCTGTTAAACAGGGAGGACTTCCCTGAATTTGGCCTTCCAACTATTGCCACAACAGGTCCTGCCATGCTCAAAGCCTTAGCTCGATAAATGACACAGGGTTTGCATTGATATTTCCAACCCTTACTCCGAAATGAAGATGAGGGCCAGTTGCCCTTCCAGTTTGACCAACAAATCCTATGACCTGTCCTTTTGAGACAGCATTGCCGACACTGACATCGAATCTCTCAAGATGCATATAAAGTGTGTGGATTCCAAGTCCATGGTCAATGACAATGGTGTTTCCGCCAAAGAAAAGCTCTTCTGCAAAGACGACCGTGCCTGAGTTCGATGCCCTTACCTCGGCTCCAGATGCGCCCCTTACATCTATGCCCCAGTGTATGCTTTCCTTTTTAAGATTGATTATCCTCTTTATGCCAAATTTGGTCAGGATATCGTTTTCAACAGGCAGGATAAATGCTCCTTCCCACAGTTTCTCCGACACTACATCCCATATCCGCGATAACATCTCCTGTTCTTTTTTAACCCTCTCAAGGTCTTCGGGAGAAAGGGAAACCTTATCAGGAGGCAGGGTAAGATGGAGCGTTGCAAAAGAGGCAGTCTTCACTTTCAATCTCAGGCTCGTTGTCTTCCCTTTGGATTTTATCCTGACGGTGTAAATGCCAGGCTTTGTATTAAGCTCAACTACTCCGATAGCTTCCAAACAGCCTTCTTGGCTCGAAAAATAAGAGAGCAGTCTTCTGCCTGCAAAAAATAAATCTATGCCTCCACCTATTTCTCTACCACATACCTTTACCATAAATGCATCTCCGGGGTTGACCTGAGAGGGCATGAGCTTTGCTACAAAACCCTCTGAAAGGCAGGGCACTAAAAGAAAGAGTAAAGAAATGGCACAGGTTTTCATTTTATAAGTATAACCTATTATGCAGGACTCAGAAATAGCAAAAGGGCTTTCTGGAAGTTTGCAGTTCCACTTGGAATTAGAATATATCGCATTTCCACTTTCATGACGGATATCTATATGTGGAAGTTCAGTTGAGAATTATTATCTCCTATATATGACGCCTAAAAAGAATTACCTAATTAATGAGCATGAACAACATACCCCTCTTTCTTTCCACTAAGTCAATAAACCCATAGCCCCTTAATCCTATCACAACCTCCTCTCTCTTTAAAGGGCTTGTATAAGTAAGTAATTCTGTTCAACATTCACATGGGTTACATTTTAACCTATGGACATGGGTTACACTTTTCTTACTTTGGGTCTGACCTTCCCTTTTCTTAAATCAAGAACTCCAATAGGGTGGAAGCCAAAGCGTATCTCATGGCA
>JACQZC010000096.1 GCA_016207905.1 Nitrospirota bacterium
AAACCTGAAAAATTTGGAAACCTTTTTTTGCCTCTTTTTCATGGTCAAGGAGGATTTTCAGAGCCTGTTTCATCGCCCATTTGCATAGTCAAAGGACGGACAATTCCCATATGGATTAAGGACTTAAGAGCCTTAGGCACCTCCTCATTCCATAAATTTGGCAGAGCAATGTCTGCATGTTCATTGAAGAAAGTGTTACCTTTCTTGGGCGAAGGTTTCCCTTTACCCTCAGTCAATGACCCCGTAGCGCGGAGGCTGGGCTTACGCCCAGCCTGTCCCGTCGCCCCCTGAATCATCGCTCTGGTAACAGTAGGCCTGGTTTCCCGAGCCGCCTCTTGGGCTGAGGCTATTTCCTGTTCAGCCTTTTCAAGTATATTAAATGCACTGTTTAAATCTCTGTGATGAACTGTGCCACATTTTTCACATTTCCACACTCTTACAGAAAGGTCTTTTTTAGGGACTGTAAGCTCCTTGCAGAAAGAGCATATCTGCGTAGAATAAGCCTCGTTGACATTGGGCAAAGCATAAATAGAAGCCCTTTTGGCTTTCTCTTCAATTAAACTCCTCAGTGATGCAATAGAACGGTCTCTCCCGCCTCTTCTTCTTTTCTTTGCCCCTTTTGGCCCTTGTTTGGATTTTTCTTCCATGTGTGCTTTTAAAGCCTCTGCCGCTCCTTCAATCCCCTGCCCCACCTGCTTCTTAAGCATTTTCAGCTTTTTGCGATAAGAGACTTCCCTTACAGGCTCCCAATGGCCAATACCAACAACATCACAGCCTTCGGCTAAAGCCCTGCTTATCTTATGAAGCACATCTGCCCTGCGGTTGGCAATCTTAAACTGTAAAGCTGAAACCCTTTGTGACCAGCGCCTCCATCTTTTGCTTGGTCCATTTTCTGTAAACACCATTGTTTTCTCAAGCCGTTTTCTCTTTTTTTCAATTTCTTTTTTCCTTTCGGTTTCTGGTAATTTTTTGACTGAGCTTTTACTTTCAAACTTTTCTAAAGCCTCTTTTATTTCTTCTTCTGTTCTTTTCCTCCGTGGACCTTGTTTTAAAGAAAGAGCCTGCTGAAGTTTCTCAAGTTTAGATAGGCTTTCTTCAAGGAATTCGTAATGGATAGCCAAATGTCTTAATTCATTGCTATTTGAATTTTTAAGTGCAACTGTAAGGGCTGTTTGTGCGCCCGGGTCTATGCCTGCATGCCAGCCTGCCTGCATAGGAATAATCTGCCATGCGCTGTCGGGCACTTCCGTGCTTAAGACTACAAAATACCTTCTTGCCCTTTCTTTTATAGTAAGCTGTTTGATTTTGCTATCTTCAGGTATTGGCCTGTGGTAAGCCATATCAAGCCATCTCATTCCATCTGGCAATGCATTAATAAATATTGAGAACTCTGACCTTCTTTTTTCACAAATAAGGTTGTCTTTTGCAGTGTTCTGGTATGTAAACCCTTCACAGCGTCTTTTATACTGCGGCTCTCCTGTTGCGCCATATGCCCTTTGCTCAGGAGTTGGATTAACCGCCCTGTTCCACCTTACCTCACTTTCCCCTGACCCTGATACATTAAATCTGATGGTGGAAATCGCCATCCCTTTTGGAGACTCAAAAGAATTATCCATATAAGTTTTTGCTGCAAATCCTGCATAACGGTTAATCGTCCTCATCATCTGCCAATAAACAGTTAGCTTCGGAAGTTTTTTCTTATCAACACCTGCTTTTTTAGCCTCTTTCCTTTTAGCTAATTCGGCCTCGTGCTTTGCTTTTAGTTCGTCTGCAAGCAGGTTTATATCCAAATATTTCTGGTCGGGTTCTAAAACTTTTCCAACAAGGTTGCTTATATCATAAAGTTTTGCCGCAAGGTCAAAGTCAAGATCAGGATATTTCTTTTTTATTGCGGCACTCCTCTTACCTTGAGTATTACTTTTCTCCAAAGAGAGACAGGTTTTAATAACATGCTCAAGCTGGCCTGAGTTGAGGGCTGTCTTTAGTTTTCTTCGGATTGTAACTGCCTTGTTCCATTGAATTCTTGTTCCTCTGAGGATTTTATTGAGTTGAGCGCGCTGAGGCTGGGTTGGAAAGATTTCATACTTATAATTAAGTATTGCCATTGGCTCTCTCACACACAAATATTCCTATAACAGCAGTCAATACACCTATTCTGCCACTGTGTCCTTTCAGGGTAGTAGCCCCTGAGTATCACATCAAAAACCTCTCTCACTGCACCCTTAGCATAGCAAAAATCCTTCTCCGTGTAAACAATTTCTTTTATCCTGTTTTCACTTTTGGCATAACAGATAAATCCTTTGTGGACAGGCTTCTGATAGTTCTCCATAATCAAAAGGGCATACAGAGTAGACTGCACCCTATGTGTTTCAAAGGTATAATCAGTATATTCAGCATACTTATAATCAAGAGGTGCAAGGGTATTGTCTGATAAATAAAGCACCTCATCAATCATACCTCTTACACCGATATTCCTTGATGTGAGATACACTGAAATATCCTTATCGGTGCATCCAAGCTTTTTCCTCAGATAATCCCTGTTGGCAGTTTCTCTTTTTTCATGGAGTGTCCTGCCCTTTAAAACCTTATATCTTAATCCTTCATGCTGTGGTATATTCAGGCAGTTCATGTAATAGGTAAAGCGTGGGCAATATACATGCTCTATTACCTCTGATGGTGTTACCATTGGAGTGGATTCATTATCAAAGACTGTCATATAAACAAAGCCTTGACCTCATCAGTTACAAGCTTTCTGTCAAATGCCTGTCCGAGTAGTTTTACTTTTTTAAAATCATCCTCGCACATGGGAAAGATATAAACCGAATCTTTGTCAGGGCTTATAATATCCTCGCACATGACTTTAAACTCATCTAACTGGTTTTTGTTGAGTGTGCCTAAGAATGCAGATTTTTGGACCCTGTAGAGCCCTTTGTTTTTACATGCCTTTGCAACTTTTGTCCTCTTTGTGTTCTCTGTGATGTCATAAATAACCCATACAAGCTTATCCCCTGCTTTCATCTTTATCTCCTATTAACTGATTTGCAATCCTGTGGCAGTCAAACTGGATAATATTACTGCGTTTTATATTCCTTCCTTTATACCTTATTGATTCATCAATGAAGGAATTAAAATCGGTCAATAAAATTGCCTTGCCTTCTTTATTAAGGGTCAAGCCATTTGGGATTTTGTCAAAATGCTCTACCTTTACTTTTCTTGATGCAAAAAGACCGATAACTACCTCATCAGCCCATATGCGGTAATTCTCTATCAAATCAAATACGAGGGATTTTTTGTTATAGTGGTCTGTGTGGATAAAGCCCACATAAGGGTCAAGACCTGCTATAATGCATGCTTTTTCAACCCTTGAATAAAGCACTCCGTATGCATAATTGAGAAGTGTATTAAACTCGTCTTTTGCAGGGTTTCTACTCCTTCCATTAAATTTAAACCTATCAGGCATCAAAGAACTCAAAATCTCAAAGTAGATTCTGCCACCGCTACCTTCCAGACCCATGATAGTGCCTCTACACCCGCTTATAGTACCTGAAAGTGAATTAAGCCCTTTCATCACATCCTGAAGCTTACCGATATAAGCGGTGATTTCAGCAGATTTATGCGGCCTTGTCCGTTTTAACCTCTGTAATAGCCCTATTTGATTATTGAACTTTGTTCTGACCCATTTTAGAGCAAGATTAAGCCCTTCATCTATTTCAGCAATCTCAAGCTGTCTTCTTCTAATGAGTGTAGTGCTTCCGAGCTTTGGATGCCACACCCTGCCATAAGGGTCACCAGAATTATCAATAAAGATGATGTCAATATTGTTTTCCATTGCCATTTTGATTGCATCAGTGGAAATACATGCTGCGGTTGATATAAGGATAGATGAGATTTTTTTGCAGGCTATTTCATATATCTGCTCGTCTGTTTTGACTTTAAAACAGTCCCCATTTTTTTGAAGGTAAGAACCATATGTGTTTATGACAAGCTGCATGGCTGAATATATTCCAAATCCTGCTAAAAAGCAAGAGATTACTTCCTCCCTCGCAATGACAAGAGGGGGGCTGAGATTCTGAAATGAATTCAGAATGACAGCTAACTGAGATTGCTTCGGCAAAGCCTCGCAATGACAAAGGGGGGTTGCTGGGGCTTGAGAAGTGTCCAGATTTTCTTTTCAGAGGAGAGGGATTCAACCACGCGTCTATGGCGATGCGCGTCTCAATCCCTGTTTTCAAAGAGCCTTAACTGTAACTCTTTTATATTTTACCCGCAGGAATCTACTTAGATTTCTTCGGGTGGTCTTCCTTATAGGAGACTATAAAAGCGAAAACAGCAATAAGTACAAGCCCCACAAGGATTATATAGCCAGCGTTCAACTTATACCTCCTTTCTTTGGAGGAATCGTATAAAAGGCTATGATTGTTAATCCCAGCACAACAATTGTTATTACCAGTCCTACTTCAAAAGTAAGGGTTCTGGTAAGAAAACTACCAATAAGCCCAACTGTTGCAAGATATTTTGCAACATCCATCAGCATCTTGCCCAGTTCTTTACGCCTATCCTCGTGTTTCATACCTCATTATACCACACATCTCAATCCCTGTTTTCAAAGAGCCTTAACATAAGTCTCGGCTTGTAAAAGAGCTTAATTGCCTATATTATTGCATTATATACATGAAATTTCAAGAGAAATGTATGGGTTCAGGACATATGAGACAAGTTATATCCCCCTCACCCTCGCCCCCTCCCGCAAGGGGAGAAGATGGATTCCGAACAAGTCGGAATGACACTTAACTGAGATTCTTCTGCCGAAGCATCGGCATCAGAATGACCCCTCACCCTCGCCCTCTCCCGCAAGGGGAGAGGGAAATGGAAACCATAGTTCATTTTTTTCTTGACAAAAGGGATTAAAAAGGTTATTATTATAACTATGGTTTGTAAGATAAGCGGTAAATATGAAAAAGACTGAGGAAGTGAGAGAGCTTGCATACAGAGAGTATGAAAGGCATGAAGGGAAGATTTCTCTTGTGCATGATGCCCTGAAAAACAAGGGGATAGAGGTCTCAGAAAGAAGCATCCGTGAATGGAAAAAACAAGGCAGATGGTTAGACCGCATGAAAAGAGACAGCAACCTCGAGCAATGGCTTCTGGATGTGCTAATTAATGCTATAGAGGACTGCCATAAGAGGCTCGGCTCATCAAAACGCATGGACAGCCAGTCTGCATTTGCACTGGTCTGTCTGGTCAGATTAGTATATGAACTTAAAAAACCAGTGGAAAAGCCTGTTGATGTAGAGGAGATGCAGAGGGTTGCAAATGAGATACTTGAGCGGGAATACGGTATAATCCAGAACCAAAACGGAACTAAACAGAACTAAAATGGAAGCAGGAATCATTAAAAATCAAGGACTTAGGAGATACCCCCCCTACCCTATTAAATTAAAGCAAGGGCTCAGGAAGACAGGGTGTGTGTGCTATAATATCAGAATATGGGACTATTAGTTGTAGGCTCTGTTGCATTTGACTCTGTAAGCACACCTTTTGGTGTGGTAGAAGATGTTCTTGGTGGCTCTGCCACATATTTTTCCACCTCTGCCAGCTATTTTACGGATGTTAATTTAGTGGCAGTTGTTGGCGAGGATTTTCCTCGTGAGCATATAAACTTTCTTAAGCTGAGAAAGATTGATATAAGGGGGCTTGAGAGGGCAAATGGCAAGACATTCAGATGGCAGGGCAAGTATGGCTATGACCTGAATGAGGCTCATACTCTTAAAACAGAGCTTAATGTGTTTCAAAACTTTAAACCAAAGATCCCGGAAGAATATAAAGAATCCAATGTGGTATTTTTAGCAAACATAGACCCTGATTTGCAGAGGGATGTCTTAAGACAGGTCAAAGACCCTGAGATAGTTGCCGCAGATACAATGAATTTCTGGATAAATGGAAAGAAAGACTCCCTCATAGAGACCCTTAAGGCAGTTGACATACTGCTTATAAACGACTCGGAGGCAAGAGAGCTTGCAGAGGAGCCAAATCTCGTTAAAGCCGCAAGAAAGATTTCCTCCTTTGGGCCTAAAACACTCGTCATAAAAAGAGGCGAATACGGTGTGTTAATGTTTAATGGACACAGTGTCTTTTCGGCACCTGCCTACCCTCTCGAGAATGTCTTTGACCCAACCGGTGCAGGCGATACATTTGCAGGCGGATTCATGGGCTATCTTTCAAATATAATGGACTGGTCAGAGCCCAGCATGAGAAAGGCAATAGTAATGGGCTCTGTCATGGCATCGTTTAATGTCGAGGACTTTAGCTTAAACCGTATCAGAAACCTCCAATACCCGGAGATAGAGTCAAGGTACAGGGAATTCAAGGGACTTTCCCATTTCGAGGATATTTAATCCTCCTCAAGCTCCTTTAGCTTGTCTTCTATAACTTTTTTCTCATCGAGCAAGGTCTTTTTCTCCTCAAAAAGGTAGTCAACCTCTCTCTTACTGTTCATCATATCCTTTTCGAGCTTATCCTTCTTGAGTGTATTTAGCTGAACCCACTGCCTCTCCTGAGGGATAAGATAATTAAGCCACTTCGAGGCATCCTTTCCGTCTGCAATAGCCCTCTTTAGCCCGCTTTGAAAAAGCACCTCTATCCTCAGCCTCACACTATCGTACTCTTTTAGGAGCTTTTCGTATTCGGTCTCTTTATTTTTTATCTCATTAAGCCTTTCTTCTATGGCAGTGAGTTTATCCTTTAGAGCCTGGCGTTTTTCCTCTGTATTATCCTCTTTAACCGTAGGGGTAATCTCAGGGGCAGGCTTAATAAATATCTTGTCTTCCCTTGGAGGCTCCAATGCTTTCTCTTCAATCCCAAGGACATCCTCCTCTGAGATTTCTACTATGCCTCCAGAAATACTTAATCTGACTTTTCCATCGACCTTCTCATAGGCAGTTACATTTTTTATGATAGAGCCATTTTTAAGATAAACATCCGTTGACTCCGAAACCCCTGAAAAAGACATAATAAGTATGACTACTAAAAATAATACTTTTTTCAAGTCTGCCTCCTTGCTTTATAGGTTTTTAAGCCTGCCATATAAGATTTTAGCATAAATCATATTGCGGGGACACAATACTTAATTCAGCTTCTTTTTAAATTCCCACAGAGCCTTTATTATTCTTTCCGATGCAAGACCATCTCCATAGGGGTTTTTATGCCCTGTCATTTCCCTATAAGCCTTTTTGTCATAAATGAGTTTCTCTACTGCCTTTACTATGGAGGTCTTTTTAGTGCCCACAAGCCTTGCCACACCTGCACTTATTGCCTCTTTCCTTTCTGTAACATCTCTCATCACAAGCACGGGTTTTCCTAAGGAAGGTGCCTCCTCCTGAATGCCTCCTGAATCGGTAAGGATGATATAAGACTTCATCATGAGATATACAAATGTCTCATACTCTAAAGGCTCTATGAGATGGATATTCCTTATACCCTTAAGAATCCTCATTACAGGTCCCCTTACATTCGGGTTAAGGTGAACAGGATAGATTATCGTTATAGCAGGGTTTCTCTGTGCTATCTCCCTCAGAGCAGAACAGATGTTTTTAAAGCCTTCGCCAAAACTTTCCCTCCTATGAGCTGTAACGAGGACTAAAGTGCCATCGAGCATTGGAAACTCTTTCTTTAGCTTTTCGGTCTTTTTCCTGTTAGAGGCTAACTGGGTTTTTATATGTAAAAGCGCATCTACCGCAGTGTTTCCTGTCACAGTAATCTTATCCTTTGAAATACCTTCTTTAAGTAGATTTTCTCTTGCCTTATTCGTTGGTGCAAAATGCAGGTCTGCGATGTGGGTTGTAAGACGCCTGTTTATCTCCTCGGGAAAAGGCTGATATTTGTAATTCGTTCTCAACCCTGCCTCAACATGTCCTACAGGGATTTTGAGATAAAACGAGGCGAGAGAGGCAGTAAATGTGCTCGTTGTATCTCCCTGAACAATAACCATATCGGGTTTTTCTTTCCTCAAGACACCTTCGATAGCAGTAAGACTTTTCGATGTAACCTCAAAGAGGCTCTGGTTTTCCTTCATTATGTTCAGGTCATAGTGAGGCTTTATCCTGAAAACCCTAAGAACCTGGTCAAGCATCTCTCTATGCTGTGCAGTAACGCAGAGCCTCGGCACAAACCTCTTGTCATCTATCGTCTTGAGTATTAAAGGAGCAAGTTTTATAGCCTCGGGCCTTGTGCCAAGGATAAAGAGTATCTTCATAGTCTCTTTAATATAAGTCTCAGGGTTTCACCTATGGTCTTTGCCACCTTCATCTTGCTTTCGCCTGCCTTCTGGTCGTATCTGAGGATTAGAGGTGCCTCGCCAATTATCACAGGGTATTTTCTTATCTTTAAAAGCACATCCACCATTGCCGAAAACCCGGGCTGGCTGATGAAGGCATCTCCATATGCATTAAACATGTCTTTTATAACCTGCGCCCTATATGCTCTGTATCCGCTTGTGTAATCCTTAACGCCTTTTATAGGGAAAAGGTTTCTAAAGATAAGGCTTGCACCAAAGCTAAGAAGCCTTCTTAGAAAAGAAACACCTATGACCCTCGAGCCCTTTCGATACCGTGAGCCTATAACAACATCATGCCCTTCCCTTATCATTCGGGTCATTGTCATTATGAGCCCCGGCGTGTGGGTGTTGTCGGCATCCATCGTAATGATTATGTCTTTAGGGGATGCATAACCGACTGCGGATAAAAGCCCTGTCTTAAGGGTCTCTGCAAGTCCCTTGTTCTGGGGATGCTCTATCAGGGCGATGGGCATTGTTCCTTCTGCCTCCCTGACAACCCTAACAGTGCCATCTGTGCTTCCGTCATTGACAACTATGACCCTATATGGCAGGCGTGCCTCATCCATGTTTTCCCTTATTGCCTCAAGCAAAGGCAGAAGGGTTCTCTCCTCGTTATATGCTGGTAAGACTATGTATATCATTCCTTTTTATAAGATACACGATTATACCTATTACAATAAAGAGGCTTAATCCGATTAAAGCTACTACCTTATATGGCAGATACCTAAAAATAACCACATGCTTGCCTTCTGGCACAACCACTCCCCTTAAAATTCCATTTACCTCGTAAATCTTTGCCTCTTTACCATCTATGAATGCCCTCCACCCGGGATAATACTGGTCTGCCAAAACCATAACCCCCTTCCCTGAAAACCTTGCATCCACTGTAACACTGTTTAACCTATAATCCGTTATCGAAACCTCTCCCTTCGTGATTTCTCCTATTTCAGCCATATCACACTCATAAACCATTGCCTGTTTTGCCGGGTTAATCTCAAGGAGGTCGAGCCTTCTTTTTATCTCTGAGAAATCCTTAACGGAAATCAACTCTCTAACAGACCACACCCTCGGAAGGTAATTCCTGTTTAGATAGAATTCATAAGCATTGGTCTCGGAAACCAATTCATAAACGGAAATCTCCTTTAGATAGGCATCGTCTTGTCCTAAGAAAAGCGGGGCATAGTCATTTAGCCTTTCTATCTTTATGTCCTTTATCTCAACGGGCTTATTTGAAAATGTGGCTATGGTGATAAGATACAGGTCTTTGTTTTTAATATGAAACACCCCATGGAATTCCTTAAACTCTTTTCTTATATGGTCAGGAATTATATGCAATATCTCCTCCGAGCTACCATCCAATAAGGGAATAAGAAATGCAATTGTCCTGTTATCAGCTCCTCTTTGAGCCTTAACCTTAAGGGAAATCACATATGCTCCCTGGGAGAGCGGAATTGTAGTAGAAATCTCACTGCCTCCCTTGTCGGATTCCTGAAAACTGTAATGACCTTCTGCCTTAAGCAGGGCATTTACAGGTCTCCATCCTTTAACAGAGACATCATATTTAACAGGTGTTTTATCGGCAGTCAAAATGTTATTCATGGTTAAGCCCATGTCTTTCATAACCTTTATATACTTTACTCCGAGCATTCCCATGATAATATTATTTCTCAGGTTATTGTCCCACTTGTGAGTGTAATAGCCTGAAAGCCAGAGATCTAAAAGAGAACTGTACTTTTCAAGGCTGAATGGGTCATATGCATTTATGGAGCTCATTCTGCATGTCAGGTTTGCCGATGGATTGGATGTATTTATGTCCTTAAATATATTAGCTATCCTTCCTGTCTCCAAGTCTTTTTTTAAAAAGACACTATATGGCTCTGAGGCGCAGAGTTCTGTCTGAGAAAGCGGAATACCACTAAGTTTATTGAAGCCCGAAAGGAGAAATATCTCAAAAGATAAAAGTAAAACAAAAAGATACTTAAATGCACGGCTCGGAAATCTCATACTTAGGAATAGCCGTTTGCTGTCATAAAATATACTGTTTAGACCAATAGCAAACAAGACAGATACTGCAAGGGTAAACTCAAAGAGATTCCTTCCATGTGCCCTGAACATATTATAAACAGGGACATGATACAGAACCTTATTAAGAGGGGTATCGGAGCCAAAAGAAAGAAGGAGACTTACCACTGCCACAATGCCGAAGAATTGCACATGGCTGTTTGTTCTAACTTTTTTCAAAAGAGTTATGAATGCAACCACTAAAGGCAGGATGCCGAGCAGAACAGGTGTTGCATCCTTTGGACCTATGGAATTAAATAAACTTGGAAATATCATGCTGGGCAGTGTTGTTAGATATAAATGATAGAGGGAAAAATACTCATATCCCCTATATATCTTAGTATTTTGCATCCACGATAGTCCTGAAAGCTCCATGGTCGAGATTATCTGAGGAAGGGCAATAACAAAACCTATAAGCAGTCCCAAAACACCATAGATTAAAAACCTGCCTCGGCTCTCTGCATCTTTTCTTATGAGCCAGAAAATCAAAAAGAAAGAGACGACCATGTATGTATAAACACATATCTGCATATTGCCTGCAAAGAGCTGAACTGCCACGGTAAGTGCAATCAAAAGGCAGTACTTGAACATGGGCTTCCTTCTGAGTTTTTCATAGAAATACATGATGAGTGAGATGTAAACTGCCGAGTTTACAATTGCCGTATGGTCTTTGCCTGCAATCAGGAAACCCGAAAAAGCAAATACGAGCCCTGAAAGAAACGAAGGAAGCGTCCTTGCACCAATGAGCCTTACATAAAGGAAAGTAAAGAATCCTGCAAGGGCAAAATGCAGGATGTAACTTAGGTTATAGGCATAGGGGGCAGAAAGAAAAAAATAAAGGATAAGGTTCAGGGGATAAAGCGCACCGTTTTGCATCTCTCCTAAAAAAGGCATCCCTGCAAACTCATAAGGGTTCCAGAGGGGAAACTGTAGACTCTTAAGTGCATAAGAATAAAGATGCCTTATAGGATAATTAAGCTGTAAAGCATCGTTATTCGGTGCAATAAGAATCCCATCGAGAAAAACCCTGTAATGAAAAATAACAGAGACTAAAATAAACAGGACAAGATATTTCAGGTCTCCTTCAAAAAATCTTTTCAATGCCCTTCTATTAATCAGGACTGTTCTCCTTAAAAGCATGCTTGAATTTCCTGAATGATAATGCATCTAATTTAATTGCGCTACTCAATGCCTGATTATAACTCTTTTGTGCCTTTTCATAATCACCCATTGCCTCATAAGACTTACCGTAAAGATAATTAACTTCAAATATATCCTCTTTCTTGGGATGAGTTATCTCCCCCAAAAGTCTTAATGCCTCATTCGGATTATTAAGCTCTATGGCACGCAGTGCCTCGAAGACCCTATAATTTATTCCGTATAATGGGTCCATCTCCTCTGCTACGGCAAGGGACCTGAATGCCTCCTCATACCTTGCCATATAGAAATATTCTCTTCCCAGGCGGAAGTGAGCAGAAGCCCTGTCAGGAGAAACCCTGACGCTTGAAAGAAAAAGTGTCTCATTGTCTTTCCAATCGAAGTTTCGATTGTAAGAGATAAACATAAAACCCGAAATAATAAGACCAAAGGCAATGGGCAATCCCCACCTGAGTGTCTTTTGCATCTCTATGCCCTTTTGAATAAGAAGTCCTATTGCAAGGCAAAAACCAAGAGACGGTAAAAAAAGATACCTCTCTGCTATTACAATACCTGTAGGAATCAAGCCAATAGCAGGAATTATGCTTATCATAAACCATGCACCCGAAAAAGACAAAACAGGTCTTGCCTTTCTCACGAGATAAATTAAATACAGCATTACTGCTACCCCAATGATCGAAAATATCACCTTAAGCTCGAAAAGGCTCCTTGAAATAGAAAACCTCTGAAAAACATCGAGCGGATAGGGAACAAAAAGAAGTTTGAGATAATAAAAAACCGCTCTGAAAGAAGAATAGACTCTGAATTCATAACCGCTTCCAAATGAGTACTCGGTTTTAAACACCCCTGTTTCCTTAAGAACCATTATTTCAACAAGAGAAATAATTGCCCCTATAAAAAGATACGGCATAACCCTGATGAGCTTTCTCTGTATGCCTTCCTCGGCATAAGTTAGAGAATCTATAAGAAATATCGTCAGAGGTAAAAAAACCACTGTTGACTTGGAAAGTAAAGACAGGGCAAACATCGCTATGGAGCCTGAATAAAACAAGAGCCTTCCTTTATCTTTATAAAGGATAAACCCATAAAGACTTAGGAAAAAGAAAATCCCTGACACAAGGTCTTTTCTCTGAGAAATGCCTGAAACCACCTCCACATGCACAGGGTGAACTGCAAAAACTGCTGTTGATAAAAACGCAATAGCCATGTGAGAAGAATCCCGAAACTTCGGGACTGTAATCACCCCCAGTAAGAAGAAATAAATCAGGATGCATACTACTATATAGTAGATGAGATTAGACAGATGATACCCAAATGGATTAAGTCCCCATATCTCGTAGTCTATGCAATATGTGAGGTCCCTTACAGGTAGGTATTCAAGCCCATTAGTAGCAGAGCTAAAGACTTCCTTAATGTTTTTCATGCTGATGCCATGTAAAGAGGTGTTGTCAACAATCAAAGAGCCATCATCAAGTGCAAAACCATTTCTCAGGGAGTTTGAATATGCAATGAGGATAATGCCTATTATTGCTATCAGATGAATAGTTTTGTTCATCGGAAACCCTCCTTAACGGCTTGCGCCACTTTTCGGTTCATCCCCGGGACTTTTAGAATCTCTTCTATATCTGCCCTTCTTATTGCATCGATAGAGCCAAAGTGTCTGAGAAGAGAAAGCCTTCTTTTTTTACCAATGCCTTTTACCTTTTCGAGGGATGACTCCATCAGCCTTTTCGAGCGAAGCCTTCTATGAAAGCTAACTGCAAACCTGTGTGCCTCATCCCTGATTCTCTTAAGAAGAAGCGAGGAAGGGGTTTTGTCTTCAAGGTCTAAAGGTGTCTCCGATAAAAGGGTAAAAGCCCTGTCAGGATTTTTAGCAACCGCTAAAAGTGCTGTGTCCTTTGCATTCACACCCAATGCCTGATAAGCCGCATCGAGCTGTCCTTTTCCGCCATCTATCACTATAAGGTCAGGCAATTGTATCCCGATGCTTCGGGATTCCATGTCTTTTAAAAAAACTCTTCTAACAGTCTCTTCTACCATTGCACAGTCATCAATGCCTAAGACAGTCTTGATTTTTAAGTGACGATACATGTCCTTATTAAAGTATCCATCCGACCAGTAAACAAAGGCACCAACAGAGTCGGTGCCTGAGACAGTGGAGACATCGAATGCACCTATGGAATGAGGAACTGATTTTATGCCTAATTTTTTTGTTAGCTCCTCAAGAACAGTAACACTGCCTTTTTTGCTTTTTAATTTAAGCCTTGCATTTTCCTCTGCCATCTTGAGGAGCTCAAGCCTTCTACCTTTCTTTGTAAGGACAATCTTTACCTTTCCGCCCCGTTTTTGTGAAAGCCATCTTAAAAGTGGCATCTGACCTTCGGGCTTTATACCGACAACTATCAGAGGAGGAATCAGAAGCTCCTTTGAATAAAAGCCCTGAAGAAAGCTATGATAAAGCTTTTTAGGGGGCATCTTAGAGACATGCCTAAGATAGAAATCCCTTGAACCGAGCATGACACCGTTTCTTATGAAAAACACCTGAAACACCGAATCTTTGTTTTCCGTATAAGAGCCAATGACATCCATGTCCCCAAGCTCGGGAGATACAACCTTCTGCGATTCCCAGACCCTTTTAAGGCTGTTTAGCCTGTCTCTTATCCTTCCTGCATCCTCGTATCTCATCTCATCGGATAGCACTTGCATCTTCCTTTCAAGCCCTTTAATCAGCTCTTTTCTTTCTCCCTTAAGAAAAAGTGTAACCTCATCCACTGCCTTCATATACTCCTGCCTGCTTATATAGCCTGCACATGGTGCAGGGCACCTTCCCATCTGGTATTGGATGCAGGGCCTCATGGGTTTATCTAATTTATATCTACATGGTCTGATATTGAAGTTTCTTCTTATGAAAGAAAGTGCGGTCCACATACTGCCTGAAGGCACATAAGGGCCAAAGTATAAAGAGCCGTCTTTTTTAATCTTTCTAACTACCTCGAGTGTTGGCCACTCCTCTTTGAGTCTCAGTTTTATATATGGGTAGTTTTTGTCGTCCCTCAATACGATGTTGAACTTGGGCTTATACTGTTTTATGAGGTTTGCCTCGAGCACAAATGCCTCAAGCTCATTGGCAGTGACTATGAAGGAGAAGTTTTTAACCCCCCCCATCATAGCAGTCTTTCTTATATCGAGCCCTCTAAAATAACTCTTCAGACGGTTTCTGAGATTCTTAGCCTTGCCAACATAAATGACCCTTTCTTTTGTGCTTTTAAATGTATATACGCCGGGCTTTTGGGGAACGGATGCGAGTCTTTCAATGACCGACTCCTTAACAGAGGACATCTTTATTTTACCCGCTTAAGGACTGCGCCCAAGGCTCTGAGCTTATGCTCTATTGCCTCGTATCCCCTGTCAAGATGATATAGCCTATGGATAGTGGTTTTGCCTTTTCCTACGAGTGCGGCAACTATCAAGGAGGCAGATGCCCTGAGGTCAGAGCTCATCACCTCAACACCCCTAAGCTCCTTAACGCCCTTAACAGTAGCCACGCCTCCTTGAACACTTATATCAGCACCCATCCTTATCAGCTCCGAGGCATGCATAAACCTGTTTTCGAATATCGTCTCCGTAATAATGCTCGTGCCGCTTGCAATACACATTAAAGCCATGAACTGTGCTTGCATGTCAGTGGGAAAACCAGGATAAGGAATGGTCAGTATATCCTTTGAGATGGGTCTTTGACCGGCTTTAACCCTAAGCCCCTCAGGGAGTTTTTCAAAAGATATGGATGTCTCTTTCAGTTTCGATATAACTGCATCCATATGCTCGGACATACATCCCTTTAGGAGTATATTGCCTCTTGTAATGCCTGCTATGGTCATAAATGTGCCTGCCTCTATCCTGTCAGGGATAACCTTATGGTCAAATGGCTTAAGCTCATCGACACCCTGTATCTCGATGGTGCTTTCTCCAGCACCCTTAATCTTTGCGCCCATGGATATGAGGAGATTTGCAAGGTCTACGACCTCTGGCTCTCTTGCCGCATTTTCTATTAAGGTAGTACCCTTTGCCAAAGAGCCTGCCATCATCACATTTTCCGTGCCGGTTACGGTTGGTATATCAAAATAAACAGTTGCTCCTTTGAGTCTCTTTGCCTTTGCGGTTATGTAACCTCCTTCAAGTTCAATATCAGCACCCATTTTTTCAAGCCCTGTTATGTGTAGATTAATCGGCCTTGCACCAATAGCACAGCCCCCTGGAAGGGAGACCCTTGCCCTGCCAAATCGGGCAATCAGAGGACCGAGCACCAAAACCGATGCACGCATTGTCTTTACAAGCTCATAAGGTGCCTCGTAATTATTTATATGGGTTGTGTCTATTTCGATTTCCGAGGTGGATTTATCGTGTTTAACCCCTGCGCCCATGTTCTCGATGAGTCTTTCCATCGTCTTTACATCCATGAGGTCAGGAACCCTTTTTAGAGTGCTTTTGCCTTGGCTAAGAAGGGATGCCGATATGGCAGGCAAAGAGGCATTCTTTGAGCCACTTATTTCAACCTCCCCTTTTAGCCTTACACCACCTGTTATAACTAATTTATCCATATTGAATAATACCTGATTGTGTAGAAATGAGACAAGCTACCTAAAGACAAAAAAGGGGATGGCTAAAGCCATCCCCTTTAGATATTCAAACGCTCTATAGCAGTGGAACAATCAGAAGGGCAACTATGTTTATGACCTTAATCATGGGGTTGATAGCAGGCCCTGCTGTGTCCTTATATGGGTCGCCAACCGTGTCGCCTGTGACAGAGGCTTTGTGAGCTTCGCTCTTTTTCTTATGAACAACGCCTTTATCGTCGGTAACGCCATCTTCAAAGGATTTCTTGGCATTATCCCATGCACCACCGCCTGATGTCATGGCAATAGCTTGGAAAAGACCTGTGAGTATCGAGCCTATCAGCACTCCGCCCAGTGCCTTGGCACCTGCTCCTGGAGCCATAGCCCCGAAACCAAAAGCAACGATTACAGGAACAACCACAGGCAGAAGCGCAGGTAGCATCATCTCCTTGATTGCGGACTTTGTGACGATGTCAACGCACTTGCCATACTGCGGTTTTGCCTTGTATTCCATGATGCCTGGAATCTCTCGGAACTGCCTTCTGACCTCATCGACAACACCGCCTGCTGCTTTACCGACTGCGAGCATCAGTCTGCCGCCATAGTAGTAAGGAATCAGTCCGCCGATAAAGAGACCTGCGATGATATAAGGGTCAGAGAGGTCAAATGTAACACCGCTCATCTTCTTAGAGAGCTCGCGCGCATACTCGGCAAAGAGCACGAGGGCGGCAAGAGCCGCTGAACCGATGGCATAGCCTTTGGTAACTGCCTTTGTTGTGTTTCCGACTGCATCGAGGGGGTCCGTGATATCCCTGACCGAAGATGGAAGTTCCGCCATTTCGGCAATACCGCCTGCGTTGTCCGTGATAGGTCCATATGAGTCAATGGCTACAACGATACCGGTCATGGAAAGCATAGATACAGCCGAAAGGGCTATTGCGAAGAGACCGACTCCTACATTACCGGCAAAACCTCCGCCAAGAGAAAACGCTGTCAAAATCGCCGTAACGATAACAATGGCAGGAAGTGCTGTTGCCTCCATGCTCATGGCAAGCCCGGCAATAACATTCGTGCCGTGACCGGTAAGACTGGCCTTGGCAATAGTCTTTACCGGCCTATATTCCTTGGCAGTATAATACTCCGTAATCCAGACGATGAGACCGGTTAGGGCAAGTCCTACAAAGGCGGTAAGGAAGATGGACATGGCGCTGATGTCCCATGTTTTCACTACTTCAACACCGCCTTCCATCAACTTATAATTCAATACATCGGGGATCTGAAGGAATTTGACTGCGACAAAATAGAAGGCTATTGCAGCAAGCACCCCAGAGGCCGCAAGCCCCTTATAAAGGGCGCCCATTATGTACTGGCTCTTCCCGAGCTTCACAAAGAAAGTGCCTATAATAGAGGCAATTATGGAGACGCCGCCTAACAAAAGCGGGAACATGACCCATGGGCTCTCCGCGCCAAACACGGACTTTGCAAGGAGCATTGCGGCAACTAATGTAACAGTATATGTCTCATAAAGGTCTGCTGCCATACCTGCACAGTCTCCAACATTATCTCCAACATTGTCTGCTATAACAGCAGGATTCCGCGGGTCATCCTCAGGTATTCCTGCCTCTACCTTTCCAACTAAGTCTGCACCGACATCAGCCGCCTTCGTGTAAATGCCTCCTGCTATTCGGGCAAACACGCTCATAAGCGAGCAACCAAAGCCGAGTCCCACCAATGCGTGGAATGCCTGCTCTCCAGCCATCTGCTTGGCAATTGCGAAGTACCCTGCCAATCCGATGATGCCCAGACCGACAACCATTATGCCTGTCACAGAGCCGCCTTTAAAGGAAAGGGTGAGGGCGTTCTGAAGCCCCTTGGACGCGGCCTGAGTTGTGCGGACATTGGCGCGAACCGTAACCCACATGCCGACAAAACCGGCAAGGGCAGAGCCAACCGTACCTATCACGAAGCCAATCGCTGTCCAACGCCCAAGGAAGTATGCGAGAATCCCAATAAGGACTACTGCAACCATTGCTACGGTCTTGTACTCTCTCGCAAGAAACGCATATGCGCCTTCCTTCACCGCATTGGAAATCTCTTGCATGCGCTCACTACCTGGGTCCTGCTTGGATACCCAACCTGCGGTGATGAGTGCATATGCAACACCCACTGCACCACAGATTAAAGCAAATAGAATAATACTCATCGCTAACCTCCTTACTTAAATTTAGTTTTTACTCCCATCACCCCGGATACTTATCCGTAATGTAATCCTTAAGATAATGCACCTCCTCCTGAAGGTTGCTCACCTGTGCCTTTACCACATCCCTTATGGAAAGCACACTGACAACCTTGCCTCTGTCCATGACAGGCAGATGCCTCACCTTCTTCTGTATCATTATTGACATGGCATAAGAGACATCGTTGTCAAGCTCTGCTATAAGTAGGTCCTTTGTCATCACATCCCTTATGGGAGTATTCCTAAAATCTCCCTTTGTATGCCAGCACTTAAGCACATCCCTTTCTGTGAACATGCCTGCTGGACTGCCTTTTTCCACCACAAGAAGGGCACCTATGTTTCTGTCAACCATCTTTGCAATTGCATCTGCAACCGTTGTGTCTCCATCAACTGCTATAACCTCGAATCCTTTGTTTTTTATAAGATCTTTTATCTTCATTTTTCCCTTCCTGAAACCTTTGCAAATACCATTGCAGTTGTCCTGTAGACCATATGAGCCATCTTTGAAAACGGAGAATATGCAAAAAGGAAAAATACTGCCGTAAGGTGCGTAATGTATATTGGGTATGCTAAGGACGCAACCCCTGCCAGCCTAAATACCTCCGAGAGTATACCGCTTACCACAATTGCAAATACAACAGTAATGAACAGCCAGTCATAGTAGCTTCCAACACCTGCCTTCTCACTGTTCTTAAACCTGTTGACAATAACAAGGAATATTCCTACGAGAAGGGCAATCGCACTTATATTGCCGATTATCTTCATGGGGTCTGTAAGCGGATAGGGAGATGTTCCAAAACTAAGAATGCCCGGCACTCCCTCGATGCCGAAGAACTCGTGTCCGTAAAGATAAACAAGGGCTATGGTAGTTGTAATGGCAAGCCCAACAAAGCTATAAAAGACAAAAAGATGGGAGAGTTGCCTGCCCTTTACAACATCGCACTTCCCAAACCTTTTATGGGCAAGGATTTCTTTGACTATATCAAAGATTGAGGCAGGAATATTTCCACTTACCTTCCCCCCTTGCGCCATGTCCTTCCAGTACCTTCTGATACCTGTTACAAACACCACAGCCGCAAAGATAGCAGCCAAAATGAACACAGGGTCTATAAAGAAGGTTGTCGGAATCAGGTTTGAAAATGCAATACCCTTTTCAGGGTCCAATGGGACATTGTCAAAGTTAAGTTTTCCTTTCAGCCCAAGATACCCAAGGAATATCAAAAGTGGTAGTGCCAGTAGCAGTATGAGATACTTTGGGTCTCCCACTGCCTTTGCTAAAAACTTAGGGGCCGAATAATGCTGAAGACTAAGTTTTCTTACTGCACCCAGAACCTCTCCGGGCTTTGCACCACGAGGGCAATATGCAGTGCAGTCGCTACACTGATGACATAGCCATATATCGGGGTTTCTAAAGAGCTTATCCTTAAGACCCCACTGGGCATGCAGCATCTCCTTTCTCGGAAAAGGCTTTTCCTCGGGCGTGACATTGCAGAGCACCGTGCATGTGGCACACTGGAAGCACTTCTTAAGGGATTCGCCACCTCCTGCAATCACTTCATTAATAAACTTTAAATCAGGCTTTATTATCTCTGCCATTGATACCTCCTATCTTTTTAAATGCCCTATAGTTTACCTTAATTTGCAACATTTAAGTTATGCGGTTCTTCTGGTCTTTTATGTTGTCAACATCAAGAAAATAGAACCGTCCCGTTTTCTGTTCTATTTTTACATAAAAATTTCAACTCATTCTCTGCCCCCTTATGCCCCATGGAAGCCGATTTTTCAAACTCAATGCATGAAGCGATAGCTATTATAACTACTTCCCTCCTTTAAGTCACGAGATGTTGTCCCTTCCTTTCGTTGAAGTAGGAAGGACTCCGGTTGCATTATCTTAAGCAGCCGCCTCCTTTCTGTCAAGACTTTTATGCTGTAAAACAGCAACGAGCTTTGGTATCTCCCTGTAGCCTTGGACGCGCCTGAACTTTCTCTCGGCCATTAAGAGGGCGGCCACAGCCCACCGCTGAACCATATCTCCACCCCTCCAGCGTTTCACTCTTCCGGTGACCGTCCTTGTAACCGAGAAGCATGACTCGATGGGATTCGTAGTCGAAAGGGTCTTCTTCAAAAGCCCCGTAACGCCGAGCTTATGGAGTGTAAGGGTCTCCTCAAGCCCCTCCCTTAAGCTTGCCGCCGCAGAGGGATTCAGCCTCTCAAGATACTTCACCGTCAAATCAAGAGACTCCTTGGCATTGGCGTAATCCGCCATGTTGTAGGCCGTGCGAATCCGCGCATCTATGGCGTTCTGGTGCTCGGGGGGGAAGCTGCTCGTCGCTTCCTACTTCAACAACTTACAGGGACATCATCCTACCAGGCAAAACAGTTTCTTGATTACTTAAATAAAATCCAATAAAAGGACAGACTTTGAACCCTGCGGGATAATCTCAGACAATAAGCGGGTCTTTCACACCAGCCTCTATGAAGCCCTTCTGCCTTATAAGGCAACTACTACATCTTAGACATGGGGTCTTTTCTGGCTGGGGGTCATAACAGCTCCATGTAAGTGCATAATCAAGCCCAAGCTCAGTGCCTTTCTCGATTATCTCTCCTTTGGTCATATAAAGGAGGGGGGCGATTATTCTAAACCTCATTTTTCCTTCGGCAGATGCCTTTGTGGCAAGGTTTGCCATCAGCTCGAATGCCTTAAGATAAACAGGACGACAGTCAGGGTAACCGCTATAGTCCATGATATTTGCACCTATAAAAATGTCCTCTGCACTAAGCACTTCAGCCCATGAGAGGGCAAATGAGAGGAATATGGTGTTTCTTGCAGGCACATAGGTTATAGGGATGTTTTGTTCTATGAGATTTAAAGGCATAACTGCCTTTGGAACTTTGATGTCATTGGCTGTAAGTGCAGAGCCACCAATGTCTCTCAGGTTGAATTTTACTATAAGGTGTTTTTTTACGCCTGCATGTTCTGCAACCCTTTTTGCCGATTCAAGCTCTACAATGTGTCTTTGTTCGTAGTCAAAACTCAGGGCATAAAGTTCATATCCCTCAGACTTTGCAAGAAACAGGGCTGTAGAGGAATCGATTCCGCCGCTTAAAAGGACAACTGCTTTGGTCATACGTATTTCCTGCTAATATATATCATCCTCTGTGCCTTCTTTTGCATCGGGTCCCTTGCTGAAAAGGACAAAGCCATTTTCTATAAGTGTATACGAATAGGGCTGTCCCCACAGGTCGGTGGTGTCGCCAATCTGTTTGACTGTGAGTGGATAAGAGCCTTTTTCATACCAGTATGCCTCTATCTCCTGCCTTAATACATCTATTTCCTTGGATGTCTTAATGTCCTTTATATCTCTGCTTATCTCAGGAAGGCTGATTAATGAGATAAAGAGGGCTATCAATATTGCCAACAAAGGAATAATCCTTATACCGGGAATGCCGACTGCCTTTGGTTTCACTGCCTCTTTGGCAATCGGCAGAACCTGTTTTGGTGCTACAATGCCTTTATCAAGCAAGGCAAGAAGGGTCTTTGAAACTTGAAAACTGTCTATTCCGCTTGCATCCGTTATAGCATTGACATTGCTTACACCATCAACGAGTTTTAATATCTCCTGTTCATCATAAGTCAGCACAACATCTGTCTTTTGTGTTTTTTCAAAGACCGAGTCGAGATTAATCTTTCCCTCTATTAATGTCCATTCATCGACTACCCTCAAGCCGTCCATCAAGAGATGCTGGGTGTCTAAAGAAAGGGGGATGTCTTTGTCCACAGGGACTCCCTGTGGCTTGAACTCATACCTGCCTTCTTTCCATGCAAGAAGCTGGGTAACTATTTCTGTTATCTGCACCGTAAGGATTTCCTGTATCTGTTCCTTTTTGGCAAGACTCTTTTTAAGCAGGATGTGGCCTAATTTAGCGCCGGTTTTTCTCTGCTCTTCCATTGCCATACGAAGCTCATTCTCAGGGACAATGCCCTTTTTAAGGAGGATTCTTCCGAGCCTGTTTCCTTCGGGCCTTTTTTTGGATTCAGCAAGAACTATCTTGCCTTCGTAAAATAGAAGCCTTACCCTGTCAAGCCTGCTTTCGAGAGTCAAGACACCTGTTTTTCGCTGATAATAAAGAAGCTGAAGTATATCGGCAAGACCAAATTCCCTTAAAGAGCCTTCTAAAGCCATCCCTTCTTTTGCCTCCTTTGTATGGCTAAAATGGACAGAAGATACAAAATAACTATCGATACCAAAGCAGGCACATAAAGCCAGCTATGATTATATCGAGAAGGTGGAGAAAGCCTGGTGAAAATCCAATTAAGCGTAAGCACCATCAGAGGAAACATAAATAGCCAGAGGTAAATAAATCCTATCAGGAGCTTCCCTGAGTATAAATGTGCAATGCCCGGCGGAGCAAACGAAAGCATTCCTGTAATCTTTCTCTTTTTATCTTTTTGCTCATGTATGGAAAGAAGGATTGCTACCTTCTCTTTCGGAGCTCTCTCGGTAGGCGTAATGAAGGAGCTATAGCATTTCGAACACATATCTGCCTTTGCCCTTTTGGCACATTTGCCGCAAAAAACCGAGCCACATCTTGCACAAAACCGTGGCTTGTGCTTTGATTTCCTATCGATAAAATAAAAAAGCACAATCAAAAAAACCGCGCTGAGGGAAATGAGTAAGGGATTAATGGCAAAGACCCTTATTATTTCCCTGTGCTCCTTGACTGCAATGTCCCAGTAGTCTTTTTCGGTGAGTGTCGTGTCCATGACAAAGCGATTTGGACTCCTACTTGTAATTGCAGTGAACGAGGAGACCATGTCTCTGTTTAGGTTGACGGCTTGAAGAAAATACTCCTCCCCTTTTGGAAAATCGAATGTGTCACGATAGACCTGACTGAGATTATAAAGTCCTGCTACAGACTTCTTAATAGCAATCGCCCTATCGTAAGATTGCTTTGCAAGCTCCATCTCGCCAAGACCAACATAGGCATTACCCATGTTAATATAGACCCTGTGGTCATTTTTATCTGCAAGAGCCATATATTCTGCTATTGCTTCCTCGAACCTGCCTTCTTTTTTCAGGGCAAGGGCATAGGAAAACCTCGATACGAAATCCGCTTTACCCATAAGGGTCTGAACCGCATGCCTTGTATCCCTTCCCTCATTTACTGACACAATTGCCCTCAACTCAGGCGAGGAGGCTGAAAACAATATGTTTGCCTGTCTCAGAAAGATAGGTGAAAAAAGGATTAAGAGAAGTGTTGCGTAAACTAAAACCTTATCTGCCCTTTTAACATAAAGCCCTGTGATGAGCAATACACCTGCTATAAAAAACAGTGGACCTAATAGGGAACAGAAGATTACGATAAGTAGAAGGGCAAGTTTTTTCCTGTTTTCCTCTATCTCATGTCTGATGAGTGGTATGGTCTTTGGAAGCTGTATTAGAAGCACTAAGGTTACTGATATAACAAATGACAGTAGGAGGCTTACATACAAGAGCCGAATGAGGCTCAGTCGCCACCAGAAGTTCCTCTTATACGCCTTTATGCCATCGAGGATATAGTCGCTGGATGCAAATATATCGGGAAGGACTTCCTTTGAAAGCTTAAAATAAAATAAAGGGGTGTCAGGAGAGTGCCGAATGGCATCTGAAAGGAGCTGTCTTTTATCTTGAGAGGTCTCTGCTTTTTTGCTCAGGGTATAAGAGTAAGGCTCGTTGTTTCTAATGCCTCTATCGAGTTGCTCTTCGTATATGTTGCTTGCCGAGGCATAAGGGCACAGAAGTAGGAGAAGGACAAGTAGAACAATCTCAAATCTTCTCACCAAATCCCCTTTCAGTGCCTTTTAAAAGCCTTTTTATATTACCAATGTGCCTTATAAAAATGAAAAGCGAGATTATACCTGCTATAACTATTTTCTCCCTGCCTTCACCGAGCATAAAAGCAATAAGTGGCAGAAACGCAAATGTCACCAGTGCACCAAGCGAGGAATACCTTGTTATGAGCGCAACTAAAAGCCATATTGCAATTGCAATCATACCTGCTTGTGGCATATAAATCAATACAGCCCCAAGGCTTGTTGCAACACCCTTGCCTCCTCTAAATCCTAAAAATAAAGAGAAATTATGACCTGCTATGGCTGAAATACCTAAGATGCCTTCATAAAATGCACCAACACCCAGTGCCCTTCCAATTGCAACTGCTGCCACACCCTTAAGGCTGTCTCCAAGAAGTGTAAGTATGCCTGCCATCCTGCCAGCAGACCTCAGGATGTTTGTTGCACCGATGTTCCCACTGCCAACCTTCCTCGGGTCAATGCCTTTCATCCTTGCGATTATTAAGCCAAATGGTATAGAGCCTAAGATAAAGGAATAGATTATAAGCAGGGTAAGTTTCATCTATTCAGTCATGCTCTGGCATATTCAAGAGCTTTCTTGAGAAGTTTACCGAATATTGAATCCCCGACACGATGGAAAGTAAAACTGCTACCCATATCAAGACGGTCCCTATATCAAAGAGGTCAATGCCAAATATCGCCTGAGGAGGTATCGACCTGCCCAGTATGAGGAATATTATTGCAGTGAACTGGGCAGTTGTCTTCAGCTTTCCGCCCATCTCTGCCTTAATCACTATGTCCTTTGAAAGGGCAACGACCCTGAGTCCTGTTATGAGAAATTCCCTTACTATGATTATAATAGCTATCCACACCGAGACCTTTCCCATGTCAACGAGCAGTATGAGGGCTGATATGACGAGGAATTTATCCGCAATGGGGTCAAGTATTATTCCAAATTTCGTTATCTGTCCTGACCTTCTTGCAAAATAGCCATCAAAGAGGTCTGTCAGAGATGCAATGGCAAATACAAGGGCACCCCAAAAAGGATGAAATGGTGTAATCAGGATAAAAAGCGGTATTACGATAATCCTGCTTAATGTAAGTATAGTTGGTAGATTAAATCTCAGAGTACTCATCGATGAGTTTATCCCAGAGCCCTTTAGACCTGAGAAGGAAATCTATTACCTCTCTCACAGCGCCCCTTCCTCCTCTTTTTTTTGTAATCATCATGGCAAATGACTTTGCCTCTTCTTCTGCATCGGAAACTGCCACAGAAAGCCCTGCACGCCTGAAAAGAGGGATGTCCACTATATCATCCCCTATATAGGCTATCTCGGAATCCGAGATACCGAATTTGCTAAGCACCTGCTCGTATGCAACTGACTTTATGTGACAACGCTGATAAACCTCTGTTATGCCCAACTCTTTCGCCCTTCTTTCAACTACCTTTGAATACCTTCCTGTAATAATGGCAACATGTATCCCAGCCCTTTGGAGCATCTTTATTCCATGTCCATCCCTTACATGAAATGCCTTAAGCTCATTGCCTCTGTTATCTAAAACAATAGAGCCATCTGTAAGAACACCGTCTACATCGAGAATGAGGAGCTTAATGTTTTTTGCTTTTTTAGTTAGTTCTTTTTTTGAGATCTTTCTCACACTATCCCCTTCTTTAAAATATCATGTAGATGAATAATGCCCTCTGCCTTTCCATCCTCATCAGGCACAACCAAAGCTGTAATGGACAAGCCCTCCATTATTGACAATGCCTTTGCCGCAAGCTCATCTGCCTTTATTGTCCTTGGATTTTTTGTCATCACCTCCCCTGCACGCATCTCAAATACCTTCTGACCCCATTTCTCTATGCCTCTTCTTAAATCTCCGTCTGTTACGATTCCCATAATCATGCCTTGCTTATCGGTGACAGTGGTCATACCGAGTCTTTTTGAGGAAATCTCAATCACAGTCTGAGTCATCGGTGTATCGAGATAAACCTTTGGGATTTCATCACCTTTGTGCATAAGGTCAGAGACCTTTATGAGGAGTTTTTTGCCGAGGCTCCCTTCTGGATGAAACGATGCAAAGTCTTCTTCTTTGAGTCCTTGCTTAATTAGAAGCGAAACTGCCAAGGCGTCTCCCATTGCAAGTGCGGCTGTTGTTGATGCAGTTGGCACTATGCCTAAAGGACATGCCTCCTCTTTGACGGATATGTCAATATTGACATCAGAGGACTTTACAAGGGTAGAGTGCGGATTTCCGCTCATCGAGATTAAGCTTACATTAAACCTTTTAAGGTATGGCAGAAGCCTGACGAGTTCCTCTGTCTCTCCGCTGTTTGAGATGGCTATGATTACATCATCCTTTGTGACCATACCCAGGTCCCCATGTCCTGCCTCAGCAGGATGAAGGAAAAACGAAGGAGTGCCAGTTGAGGCTAAGGTTGCAGCTATCTTTTTTCCAACAAGACCTGATTTACCCATTCCTGTTACAACAACCCTGCCCTTAGAGCTATGAATAAGCTCTACTGCCCTTTCAAAGTCACTATTGAGCTTATCTATGAGGTCTCTTATAGCCTCTGACTCAATCCTTAAGACCCTTTTTGCAATATCAAGAACACTCATATCTTATAATCCACCCCTAAAAATAGAATCATTCCTCAGTAACCCTGTAAACCACATCGTGCTCCCTTACATGGTCTTTTACCTTAATAGCAATATCATCACCTTTCTTTGCATGGGTTACATTGTCATGTTCAATCTGTATAGATTCCACCTTCTGTGTGAAGTCTGTAGTGTGCCCCTTGATGTGAATGGTATCGCCAATCTTTAATTCACCCTCAAGGACTATAGCACCTACAAACAGTTTGCTGTAATAATGGCTTATAACACCTATTCTTTGTTCCATCATCTTTTCCCCCTTATGGTTTTTCTTCTATGGGTCATAGACCATTTTTGCTTCACCAAGAATGTTCATTGTAGTATGGTTTTTAAATTTTCCCTCCACTATAATGATACCTGCAAAACAAGAAAATAACCGTTAAAGTGATGCTTTATTTTGAAAATATTGAATTGTCCCAGGTCAAAGACCAATTCTGCTTTATTCAGTATTTCTTTTTCTTCCTTCTCGTTGTGGCATGGTAGAATAAAATTCAGCGTATCATCCTTTATTTCAGGGTATTTCTTTGAATTTAAAATATTTCCCTCTGCTTTTACTTCGGTCATAATTCTAAAACGCAATTTTACGGATGCTTTCTCTACATTTCTAACCTTACTAAAATTTTCTTGCTGAGAAAAAATGGTTAAAAGGGTTTGCTTAAACTTCTCTGAAATCTCTTTTCCACTCTCTTTTAATCGTTCTTCTAAAACTTGTGAAAAAGATTGGCTTATCAGATTCTCTATGCTAATTGTTTCAAAAAAGCTGCCATAGACAAGACAAATTTTTGTATGGTTCTTTTTTCTTCCTCTGACAAGATAATACACATCTCTTACGGGCAATGAGAAAATCTCATTGCCAACTTCTTCCATTTGTTGCTTAATTATACTATTCTCTCCAGTAATAATCTCTTCAACCTTTTTGCTTCGGGAAGGGATAGTCGAATTGAAGGATGAGACAGTGTAAGAATCGCTGTCTTTTAGCTCTATCAACTCACCACCTGTAAATATTTTTCTATCCGTATTAAGACGAATAGCCATATCTGGGAAAACACCATCATTTTTGCAGGACAATAGCTTCTTGTCAAATGAAAACTGGTCCAACTTTTTGGTTTTTCTTAAAAGATGTTTTTGCTGAACTAAAGAGTAAAAGAAATGATAAATGGAATACATTATTCTCCAAACAATGTTAAAATTTCTTCTTTTTTTGATATAGCTGTGGCAAAATCAATATCCCATATCTTTTTCAGATTATCCGTATAAATATAATCCTTGTAAAAGCGAAGTGTGCTATCTGATTTGCTAATGCCTTTCATACGAGTTTTGATACACTTTACATTTTCTGAATCAAGCTCAATCCCGATAGATTTTCTTCCGAGTTGCTCGGCAACAACCAGTGTCGTTCCTGTGCCTGCAAATGGGTCTAATACGGTATCTCCAATCTTCGTGGAAGATAGAATTATTCTTAACAGGAGTGCTATTGGTGATTGCTGTTTGTGAAACCTCTCTCCACTTTCTTTTCTGATAGCTTCATCGCCTGCAAAATACCCTGCTGTTAGTTCGCGAATGTTATCCCATACATCTGTTAAGTAAACCCCATTTTCTCTTTCATGTTTGTAATTGGCAGGCAATGGTGGAGAAATTCGTAAGCGGTTGAAAACCCTTAAGGTTGTGCCTTTTGTAGCAAAAGCAATAACCTGATAATGTTTGCCAAATTTGTTTGAACAAGGAACTGCAGAAGTTTTTTTCTTCCAGATGATAAGATTTTGAAATGTCCATCCTGATTCACGAAGACATTGCAAGACAAATTCCGTGTTTTTTTCTCTCTGCATAAAATAAATTGCTCCGCCATGAGATGTTATTTCATAAACACCTTTGCAAACTTGTTCCATCATTTGCCAGTATTCGTGTTCCGGTAAATTATCATTCCATGAATTGTATTCTTTATCCTGATTAAAAGGGGGATCTAAAAAAGTCAACCCGATGTTTTCGATCCCGAATATTTGGGATTCTGAAAGATACTTTAAGCAATCCCCCTGAAAAATCTTGTAATTACTCATAATTCTCCCATTCAGATTGCTGCCTATCAATGTCCAGATTTTTTTCTATATAAGGCAAAAAATTCTTGTCAGAGAATAATTCATAGGCACGCTTACTGTATTTGTTTGCCTTTTTACGACTGAGCATCCAATCCGATTCCCAATACATCGATTCATTTGAATCAATACCTAATTCTGATAAAATAACATTAATCGTAGTAATGAAAGATATTCTCCTTGTTTTTTTATGAATTGCTTTTATTGAAAAATGGTTGTTATTGCAATTGCAATAACAGTTGAATATTTTATAATCATATCGAATTCCTTTTATTGAAGTTTTCATAACACAAAAATAATTAAGCTGATTTTAATGTTGTTATACTACCACACTGTGGTTTTTTATGCTTCATTTTCGGTCTCTTATATTCCTTGATTAGCCTTAATAAGGTCATAAATTGCCCTGACCGTCTTTAGCATTCCCTCCACCTCCCCAAGCGGGAGCATATTCGGTCCATCGCATAGTGCCTTATCAGGCTCAGGATGAACCTCTATGAAAAGACCGTCTATACCAACTGCCACAGCAGCCCTTGCAAGTGGCTCTGCAAATTCCCTTTGACCTCCTGATGATGAGCCTCTTCCACCTGGAAGCTGAAGGCTATGAGTTACATCAAACACAACTGGGTAGCCAAAAGATCGCATTATGGGAATTGCCCTGAAATCCACAACGAGGTTATTGTAGCCGAATGTTGTTCCCCTTTCTGTGATGAATACATTTTTATTACCTGTTGAGACGAATTTCTCTATTATGTTTTTTATATCCCATGGTGCAAGAAACTGTCCTTTTTTTATATTGACAGGCTTGCCTGTATTACCTGCTGAAACTATGATGTCTGTCTGCCTTGAAAGAAACGCAGGTATCTGAAGACAATCGAGCACCTCTACCGCAGGTTTTATCTCAGTAACAGAGTGAATATCAGAGATAAGAGGGATGTCAAGCTTGCTCTTTATGTCCTGAAGAATCCTTAGTCCTTTATCAATCCCCGGGCCTCTGAATGAGCTTATGGATGTCCTATTTGCCTTATCATATGAGCTTTTGAAGACAAATCCAAGCCCGACCCTGCCACATATCTCCTTAAGGGTTTTTGCAGTGTGCATGGTTATGTCTTGGCTTTCAATAACGCATGGACCTGCAATTATAAGTAGAGGGGCAGAGCCACCCAATTCAGCACCTCCTATGTTTAGCTTTCTTGTCATTTGGCTTCCCTTACAGTGTCTGTTTCCGTAAATAACGAGCGTCTTTCTTTCAAGGATGCCTCTATGAATGCCTTAAAAAGCGGATGTGGCTCTGTTGGGCGGGACTTGAATTCAGGGTGAAACTGGCATCCTAAAAACCATGGATGCCCTTTAATCTCAACAATCTCTACGAGTTCTCCATCAGGGCTCACACCGCTTATCACAATGCCCTTTTCCACAAGAATGTCCATGTATTTATTATTGAACTCATATCTATGTCTATGCCTTTCCGAGATTTCTTTTATCCTGTACGCCTTGAAGGCATTTGTGCCCTCTTTGATGACACACGGGTATGCCCCGAGCCTCATCGTTCCGCCTTTTTCGGAAAGCTCTGTTCTTTCTTCCATTTTGCCTGTTTTCGGGTTATACCATTTCTCCATAAGGTATATCACAGGGTAAGCTATATTCGGGTCAAACTCTGTGCTGTTGGCATTAAGTCCTGCCACATTTCTTGCAAACTCTATAACTGCGCACTGCATCCCAAGGCATATCCCGAAATATGGAATCAGCTTTTCCCTTGCATATCTTATAGCACTTATTTTGCCTTCTATACCTCTAATGCCAAATCCTCCGGGAACGAGGATTCCATCTATCTCGGAAAGATATTTTTCGGTTCCATGCATCTCTATATCCTCAGAGTCTATCCAGTGAAGAAGAACCCTCGCATCGTTTGCAATACCTCCATGAGTCAATGCCTCCATAAGACTCTTATAAGAGTCTTTAAGCCCTGTATATTTTCCTACGATTGCGATGTTTACCTCGTTTTTTGGCTCCTTGACCTTTCTTGCTATGTCTTTCCACACCGAGAGGTCAGGCTCCTCTTTATTTAAGCTGAATTTTTTTGAAATCAGGTTATCTAAGCCCTCCTCATGAAGAGAAAGCGGAACCTCGTATATGCTTTCAACATCTATGGCAGAGATTACAGAGTCTATGTCCATGTTTGAGTGGATGGCTATTTTTTTCTTTATGCCCGAAGGAAGTTGCCTGTCTGTTCTACAAAGAAGGATATCGGGCTGTATACCTATCTCCCTTAGTTCCTTGACACTGTGCTGTGTGGGCTTTGTCTTTAGCTCTCCTGATGTCTTTATATATGGCACGAGTGTTAGATGCATGTAAAGGACATTTTCCCTTCCCACATCATACCTCATCTGCCTTATTGCCTCAAGAAAAGGCAGGCTCTCTATGTCTCCTATGGTTCCGCCTATCTCAACGATAACGACATCATAGTTATTGGATGCTGACTTGATGGCTAAGCGGATTTCATCTGTTATGTGAGGGATAACCTGAACGGTTTCTCCTAAGTAATCGCCCTTTCGCTCCTTTGTAATCACATTGTAGTAAATCCTTCCTGTTGTGTAATTGTTAGCCTGCGATGTCCTTATGTGAGTGAACCTTTCGTAATGTCCCAAGTCTAAGTCTGTCTCGGCACCATCGTCTGTGACAAACACCTCTCCGTGCTGAAATGGGCTTAATGTTCCGGGGTCGACATTGATATATGGGTCAAGCTTTTGAATGGTAACCTTTAAGCCTTTTGCCTCAAGAATGGCACCTGTTGCAGCAGCCGCTATACCCTTTCCTAAGGATGAAAGCACACCGCCTGTTACAAAGATAAACTTAGGCATCTTTCTACCTTTTTAATGTCTTTTTCCGTATCAACGCCAATGGTGTCAAAGGATGTTTCCCTAACCTTAATCCTCATGCCTGCTTCCAGTGCCCTTAATTGCTCGAGCCTCTCGGTCTCCTCGAGATGTGAGGCATTCATCTCAGAAAGCCTTATGAGGGCAGACTTTCTATAACTGTAAATCCCTATATGCTTGTAAAGCGAAACCCCCGAGTTTTGTATTGCAGTAAGATTCAGAGTCTTCCACTTATCCCTATGATAGGGTATTGGGGATCTTGAAAAATAAAGGGCAAACCCTTCTTTGTCAAAAACAACCTTAACCACATTCGGGTTAAGTATCTCCTTTGGGTTTTGTATCTTTCTGGCAAGTGTTCCTACCGATGCCCTTTTGTCTTCAAGCAATTCTATGACATCATCTATCATTTCTCCCCTTATAAGCGGCTCATCACCTTGAACATTTACAATTATATCATAATCGAGCTTTAATGATGCCTCTGAGACCCTGTCTGTGCCAGAGAGGTGACTCATTGAGGTCATTACAGCCTTTCCGCCAAATGAGGTGACTGTCTCGAGGATTCTTTTACTGTCCGTTGCAACTATAACTTCCTCTGCCAGTTTTGAGCCCATGGAGTTTTCATACACATGCTGAATGAGGGGTTTACCCTTAATGGGTATAAGGGGTTTGCCCGGAAGCCGGGTCGAGCCCAATCTCGAAGGGATTATCACAATAGCAGACATAGGATATTATATAAAATTACTTAGGATAAAATCGCCTTCTTCTTATTATATTTAAATTTTACCCTATCGTGTCTCGGTAGTAGATTTATATATATCATTTAGAGATTGTTGGGCCTGGGAATCAGCAGGGTTTAACTGCAATGCCATCTCATAATGCTTTATCAGTTAAGCCTTTTAACCTATATGCATTACCGAGATTATAATGTGCCTTAGAAAAGTGAGGCTTCAGCCTTAAGGCTGTCTCAAAGCATTTTATAGCTTCGGTAGCCAAGCCTTTAGCCCAATAAGCAAGACCGAGATTATTATATATATCTGCATTATTCGGAGTTAGCTGCAAAGTGATCTGAAATTGTTCTATTGCCTTATCATATAAACCTTTAGAACCATAAGCACTGCCAAGATTGTTATGCCCTATTGCTTTCAAAGGAGATTTTCTTACCACATCCTCCCATAAACTTATCTTGCTTTTCCATACAGTATTCCGATTATATGTGGCAGGTGAAAGCACAAGTGGCACCAAAGCCAAAAATGATAATATGGCTGTCTGCGTCTTCTTATTCTTAAGCCTTTCTGTAAATAGAAATGCCCCTGTTACTATGGCAGTAAACACCCCTATTGACGGCAAATAAACCCTATATTCATTAATCACCATCGGTATTGGGATTATGCTTGACTCTACTGAAAGGGCTATGAAGAACCAGAAGATGCCAAAAGAGATAAGCCTTAATGTAGGATAAGACTTAGACCTCAAAAGTAGATAAAACGCAAAGACAAAGATAGATAAAAGAAATAAAAACGATAAAAAGACCTGAATGTCAAAAAATGAATGATATACAGGGTAGTCATAATATATATTCTGGGTTACCGGTAAAAATAAAAGCCTTATATATGTGACAATCACCCTTGATTGTGTAAGAAGATAATCCACCCTTGATATGCCCCCATAGCCTCTAGTTGCCGACTCTATCCCACTTATTATCTCTCCAACAGGCTTATCGATGCCTATAAGAGTAAGGGGAATAATAAGCATAGTTAAAAGAAATGGGATAAGCCATAAGACCCTCTTTGCAATTGTGCCTTTAAAGAAAAAGAATTCATAAAGGGTTATGACAACTGGAAGG
>JACQZC010000097.1 GCA_016207905.1 Nitrospirota bacterium
GAGAGACCTTGATAGATGCATAGAGAAGGACATGGAGGAGCTTCTGAACTTCTACTCCTGTCCCAAGGGGATATGGGTCAAGCTAAGGACGACCAATGTTATCGAGAGGGCATTCAGGGAGGTGAGGCGTAGGACAAGGCCCATGAGTTGCTTTAACAATACTCAGAGCATTGAGAGGATTGTTTATGCGGTGCTGAGCCGATTGAACGAGCAATGGGGAAAACACCCCTTAAAGGAATTTACACAAAATGATTGACACTACCCTGAGGCATACAGCCTCTTGACAATAGGTTAACATGCAGGTTAACATTAATAGTGAATAGAACCGTAACTTTTTACAAGACAGCCGATGGGAAATGCCCGATACAGGATTTTCTGGACTCTTTACCTGGGAAGGCTGCACAAAAGGTTATATGGGTTCTCAAACTCGTGGAGGAGTTGGATATTGTTCCATCTTCGTATTTTAAGAAGCTTGAAGGGACCGAGGAAATCTGGGAGTGTAGAATTGTGTTTAGCTCGAACTCCTATCGGGTATTTTGTTTCTTTGCGGATAATTCCTTGGTCGTTCTGACCCATGGCTTTATGAAAAAGAGCCAGAAGACGCCAAGGGCTGAAATTGAAAGGGCAGAGGCAATGAGAAGGGACTTTTTGAAAAGGAGGACAAGACATGAGTGACCTAAAAAAGTATATAGACGAAAGAAAGAAGAGAGACAGGAGGTTTGCCGAGGGCTATGACGAAGGATATGAGCAGTTCAAGGTCGGAGTTATGCTCCGTCAGGCCCGCGAGGCGGCCGGAATGACACAGGATGAGCTTGCGCGCAGACTCAGGACGCAGAAGACCGCGATCTCGCGGATTGAAAACCATGCGGAAGACATAAAGCTTTCGACATTAGAGCGTGTCGCTTCTGCATTGGGAAAACGACTGGAGGTTAAGATAGCCTGATGCCTACAAAGCACATTAACGCAAGAGATGTCTTCCCGCCGGAGCTGGTCAAGGAAATCCAGAAGTATTATTCCGTGGGATATCTGTATCAACACAAACAGAAATAATCGATGCTTCTTCGCGCTACTCTTATTTGCCAGTTATGCTCCGCGTGTTCTAAAAGTTAGAGACATTATTTTGTTGACATCATTGCCTCACAGCCCATCGAGAAGCCTAAGGAGACCGTCAGGGTATTTCTCTGTGTTAGAGAGAATGGTTTTAATATGTCTTTCAGAGATTTTGTATTTCAGTGCAAGGTTTTTTGTACTAAAGCCTGAGTCAAAGTCCCTTCTTACCCTGAGGTCTCTTAGCTCCCTTTCGAGGCTGTTAATGCCTCCAAAATAAAGGTATGTGCCCTTGAATGCCATTGCAAGCTTAAGTGCAGGCTCGATGCCTATAAGCTCAGCCACGCGCCTGATGTCGCCTGGAAGCCTCTTGAGGATTTCCTTTTCCTTATCGGCACCCATGCCTTTTTACTTTTCCTGCCATGTCAACTGGGGGCTAAGCTCTTTTAACTCCATAAGGCTTTCCAAGCCCTTTTCCTTTAACTCTAAGAGAAGGTTTTGAGAGCAGACATACCTGTGCTTGACCCTTATAAGGTCCCTAAACCTCTGGCCAAGAAGCCTTTTTATCTCACTTATATTTTCAGGCGGTATGACTGCCTCATGCCTTAATGTCACCTTTAAGGAGACATCATCTACAATGAAACACAGAGTGCCAGAGGTACCCATGAACCTCTTTGCACAACCTACAATATGGTTTTTGTATTTGCTAAGCTCAGGCTCAATCCCCCGAAGCTCAGAAACAAGCTCCTTACATCCCTTAATTACCCCAGCAAGGGCTTTGTCCTGAATTACCCTTTCCTTTCTTCCCATCTTTACAACTACCCTGTTGTCTTTACACCTTTCCATAAGAACCTCCTTGAAAACTATTGTTTTATTGAGTTTGATTATTCAAACTATAGTTAGTATAACGGGACTATATGGCTTTGTCAAGAAAAAAATAACTATGGTTAAAAAAAGTTCTTGACATTTTAGAAATTTTAAAGTATAGTTAAGGAATGGTAGGTGCTTTTATAAAGCAAAGAAGGCAGATTTCAGGGCTTTCTGCCAGCGAAGTTGCAGAAAAAGCAGGGGTTTCTGCGGCACATATCCTTTATATAGAGAAAGGCAAAAGAAAGCCTACATTCCATGTGCTTGTTAGGGTCATGAATGCATTAGGTATCCCTATGGATGAGTTCCTAAGAGAGACAGGATACATCGAGGCAAATATCGAGCCTGTTAGGCTCAGAGGGCTTCAGAGGGTTCCTGTTGTTACATGGGTGACAGCAGGAAAGTGGAAAGAAGTCTGCGATGCATTTGAGCCAGGGGATGCTGACCTGTGGATAGACTCTGATGTGCCGGGAAAAAATGTCTTTGGCCTTAGGGTTATTGGAGACTCTATGGAGCCTGAATTCAAAGAAGGCGAGGTTATAATCGTTAACCCTCATATAGAGGCAACACTAAATGATTTTGTCGTTGTAAAAAACAAAAACCAAGAGGCGACTTTCAAACAGCTCAAAAAATACGGCTCAAGATGGGTTTTACATCCTCTTAACTCAAAATACCCTGACCAGGAAGTGAAAAGAGGAGACTTTCAGATAATAGGCAGGGTCGTTAAAAAAGAAAAAAGATATTAGCTTTAGAAGCTTTATCCGTAGAGATACCTTTCGGGATTTCCGCTCATGGCAACTGCTACAGCCTCCTTGTCTATGCCGAGCTCAATAAGCCTATTACTTGCCTCTCTAACAGTCATAGAGCCTCCAGAAAGACCATGGGAAGAAGGATTAGCTACCAAATCAGACACAAGGATTATCCTTTCTATGCTCTTAAGCCTGAATATCATCTGGATTGTCTTTGGATGAAGATGATATGGGTCTCCTATGACCTCTATATAGATATTGTCATTTAAAAGCCCGAATCCAGAAAGCCCGTGCTCCCTATGGTGAAACCCACTCATTGCATTAAAGATATGGGTAATGCCCTTAGCACCTGCTTTAAAGCCTTCCTCTGCCTCGTTATAAGTTGCATCGGAATGTCCCATGCTTACGATTATTCCCAAGGCATGTGCTTTTCCGATAAGCTTCACTGCTCCTTCAAGCTCAGGGGCTATGGTCATTATCTTTATAACATCTTCAAAGCCTCCGATAAGCTCCTTGAAGTTATATTCTGTTGGCAGGATGAAGGAGGAGCTATTTAGCGCACCGCATTTGAGGGGATTCAGAAAAGGCCCTTCGAGGTTAACGCCTATAATCCGAGATTGGTTTTCATTGGCTTTTGTCCTCTGAGTCTCCATTGCCATTTTAACTGCCATGATGTTTTCCCTCATTATATTTATCCGGGCAGGGTATATCGTTGGGATTATCTCGGTGACTCCGTGCTTGCCGCATAGACTTGCAATCTCAAGAATATCTTTAGGGTCTTTTGTCCTTGTGTCAAAGCCCGATATACCATGGATGTGTATGTCTACTGCCTTCATTCTGGTATTATATCATTTATGCATAAAAGCCCTAAAAAGGAACTGCTTATTTTAGGCAAATGGTCTGAGGACAAACTGGATAGGATTCTTAAGAAAGCCTCTAAGATAAAAACGGCTGCACGGACAATAGATTTCCTTTCGGAAAGATTTATTGGCGTAAATTATAAAGAATCCACATTAATTGGGGACAAAAACACCAAAGAGGTTTTAGTCATAAATCTTAATGGAGTCGATTGTTTTACCTTTATAGATTACATAGAGGCAATGCGGATTTCAGGCTCGTTCTCTGAGTTTCAGGAAAACCTAAGGAGAATTAGGTATAAATCGGGAAGGGTCTCATTTAAAAGCAGGAATCACTTTTTCACGGATTGGATTGAATCCAATCAGGAGTTTGTTTCCGATGTCACGGAAAAAATAGGTGGCAGATATACGGTAAAATCCCAAAAGGTGCTGAATACGAAGAACGATGGGACCTATTTTTTATTAGGGATTAAGCCAAAGAATCGGGTTATTAAATATATCCCTTCAGAAAGGATTGATAGTAAGGTAATTGCAAGGCTTAAGACAGGAGACTATGTAGGCATATACTGTAACGAAAAGGGGCTGGATGTCTCCCATGTGGGGATTATTATAAAGGCTAAAGCTAAGGTCTATTTAAGACATGCATCATCCATAAAAAGAAAAATGGTTGATGAGGAGTTTAAAAAATACATGGCAGGTAAGACAGGGATTGTTGTATTGAGGCATAAATAAATGCAAGAGCCTGAAAAGTATTTATTCTGATATAATAGTAGTGTTTGTTGTGATTTAAGCAAGGCGGGAATAAGGACATTATGTGGTTGCTACTATATAATACCATTTCAAAGAGGAGGCGTTGATAATGCTGAAAACAATTTCAGATGCAAACCTGAATAAAATCAAAAAGGCTGTTAATGACCTTCCGAGAGGGAGAAAAATAGAGTTATTGACTATGCTGGAAGAAGAGCTTTTTGCTACGAGGTTTAAAAGTCTTTTAAAGGAATTCAGGGAGTCTGCAAAAAAATATTCTATAACAATAGAAGAGATTACTAAAGAGGTAGAGGCTGTGAGACAAAAACGGCATGAAAGTCGTAATTGATACTAATATCTGGATTAGTTACTTACTGGGTAACCTCTTACATGGCATAGATGAAAAGATACTTAAGTAAGAGAATAAAGGAGGGGGGTTAACTGTCTGGAATGTGCTTTATCAATACCCTTACAACATTATAAATTACCTCTAACTCTCTAACTTCCATTTCCTTAAGCTCAGGTGATATAGCGTCAATAAACTCTTTCTTTTGCTTGACCTCTTTTTTCTTATCCTTAAAGGTTAGAATTTCCTACATTCAATCTCGAAGTGCAACAGATGCGACTTCAAGGGGCGTCTTGTAGCCCAGACATTTTCTGGGCCTTGTGTTAATTAATGATGCTACCATTGCCACCTGCTCATTGGTTATTTTACCGAAGTCCGTGCC
>JACQZC010000098.1 GCA_016207905.1 Nitrospirota bacterium
AAAGGTACGCCGGGGATAACAGGCTTATCGCGTCCAAGAGTTCACATCGACGACGCGGTTTGGCACCTCGATGTCGACTCATCGCATCCTGGGGCTGGAGTAGGTCCCAAGGGTTCGGCTGTTCGCCGATTAAAGCGGTACGAGAGTTGGGTTCAGAACGTCGTGAGACAGTTCGGTCCCTATCTGTTGTGGGCGCAGGAGACTTGAGGGGCTCTGTCCTCAGTACGAGAGGACCGGGATGGACGGACCTCTGGTGTTCCGGTTGTCATGCCAGTGGCAATGCCGGGTAGCTATGTCTGGATGGGATAAACGCTGAAAGCATCTAAGCGCGAAACCCACCCCAAGATTAGGTCTCCCTGCCGAGAAATCGGCACTAAAGGTCAGTGGTAGACTACCACCTTGATAGGCTGGAGGTGTAAGTGCAGTAATGCATTCAGCTTACCAGTACTAATAGACCGTGAGGCTTGACCCAACCTGTTTCAAAAAGCAAAAGACAAGTCCTTCTCTTTATCGAGAAGGACTTGTGTTGGTTTTTTCCCTATCAAAATCAAAAAGGTTTTTTTCTGGAAACCTTTATTTTTTTGTGCTATGGTTTAAGCTGGATGAAAGAAAAGGATATTTTTGAGGAAATCGTAGATATAGGTAAAAGACGGGGTGTCCTTACCTATGACGAAATAAATGAGGCTTTGCCCTCAGAGTTTTTCACTCCCGATGAGCTCGAAGACCTGATAGACCTTCTTCAGGATATGGGCATAAAGGTTGTTGACCGCGAAGAAACCTCGGTACTTCCAGAAGAAGAAGCAGAGGAAGTAGAGGTCGAGGAGTATGAAAAAGCAGAAGACCTTGTTCAGGCATACTTTCATTCCATGGGTAATATCTCAATCCTTAAAAAGGACGAAGAAACCCATCTTGCCAAACAGTTAGAAGAGGGTAAGGCAATAATAAAAAACCTAATCATTGTCCTGCCTTTATATAAAAAAATCGAATCAGACATCTCCTTAATAGACGAGCAAATGTTAGAGGACGAGATAGCTGATGAGGCATTAATAAGCACACTCAAAAGGTTGGATACCTTTATGGAGCAAATCAAAGAGCTGGACAAAAAACTTATGCCTCATGGCTCACTCGGTGCCATGAGAAAGGCTATTAACGAAAAAAAGAAAAAAGGGATAAATACAAAGAGGCTTGAAAACATTATTAAGGGCGTCATCCATGAGTATAAAAAAATATCCTCTGAGGTCGGCATCCCAATAGAGGACATTAAGGAGAGATGCGAGCGCATAAGTAAGGCACAGTCATTAATAACAGAAGCAAAGAACGAGCTTATTACAAGAAACCTGAGACTTGTCGTAAACATAGGAAAGAACTATGTTGGTAGAGGGCTTCCCCTGCTTGACCTCATTCAGGAGGGCAATATAGGCTTAATGAAAGCAGTCGATAAGTTCAAATATGAAAAGGGCTTTAAGTTCTCTACATACGCTACATGGTGGATAAGGCAGGCAATCACAAGGGCTCTTATAGACCAGACAAAAACCATAAGGGTGCCTGTGCATATGATGGAATTCTATAACAGGGTCACAAAGGCATCGAGAGAGCTAACCCATCAGATAGGCAAAGAGCCAACCAACGAGGATATTGCAAGAAAATTAGGTGTCCCGACCAGAAAGGTAGAAGATGTTTTCAGGGCAATTCAGGACCCTATTGCCCTTCAGACACCAATCGGAGACGAAGACACAGAGCTTGAGGATTTCATAGGAGACAAGACCCGTCCCTCTCCTTACTCGGACGCCGAAAGAATCGAGGCATCCGAACAGCTTCAGAGGGTCCTTAGAACCCTCTCTCAAAAAGAAGAGAAGGTCATAAGGATGCGATTTGGGATCGGAGCTGACAGAGACCACACGCTCGAGGAAGTAGGAAGGCATCTTTCCATTACCCGTGAAAGGGTCAGACAGATTGAGGCAAAGGCCCTTAGAAAGCTCAAGCATCCCAGCAGACTCAGGGCTCTTAAGACTATCCTTTCGTAAGAGTTCACCGGAAAAGAAGATTCAGCGTTTAATACTTAAAACCCCTTCTATCTGTGCCATCTTCTGTGCAGTTGCCATAAGCTGGGATTTGTCTTTTACCTCTAAGATAAAAATAATGCGTGCCTTTTTGTCCTGAGTTGTAGTGGCTTCTATATGGCTTATGTTTATATTGACAGAAGATATCATGGCGCTTAGGTTTGCAAGTATGCCTGGCTGGTCAATCGTGTCAACAGTGAGCTTTGCCTGAGATGTGCTGTCTGTAACAGGCTCCCACTGAACATCCACAAGCCTTTCGCTGTCCGATGCAAGCCCCTCGAGGGTCAGACAATCCTTTCTGTGAACCGTAACCCCCTTGCCTCTTGTAATAAACCCTACAAGGTTGTCTCCTGGCACAGGGAAACAGCACTTTGAAGTATGATAAAGAATGTCGTCGATGCCCTTTACAGTTATACCCTTTTGCTCGGCAGGCTTTCTCTGAGGCTTTATCCTCTGAGGCTCCTCTGTTGTCTTTTCAGGCATCAGCCTGTTTATGACCTGATGCGGCGAGATTTTTCCAAAGCCCACTGAGACAAAGAAGTCGTCCATACCCTGAAGGTTATAGAATTTTGCAATCTTCAGCATCTCCTCGGATTTCATAAGGGATGGGCTTAAATTGTGTCTTTTTAATTCTGTCTCGATGAGCTTCATCCCAAGCTCTATACCCTGCTTTGTCTCCTCTACTTTAATCCATTGCTTTATCCTTGTCTTTGCCCTTTGCGTGACGACGAATTTCAACCAGTCTCTGCTTGGATTATGGGACTGTGACGCTATTATCTCCACTGTGTCACCGCTTTGAAGCTTGTGCCTAAGAGGGACCATTCTTCCATTAACCTTTGCCCCTATGCATCTATTTCCGACCTGAGTGTGAATAGCATATGCAAAGTCAACAGGCGTTGAGCCATCGGGAAGCTCTTTTACATCGCCTTTTGGTGTAAAGACATAAACATCATGAGGCAATACCTCTGCCTTAATGACCTCCACAAGGTCCCTCGCATCAGTCATTTCGGTCTGGGACTGAAGGATTTCCCTCAGCCATGAGATATACCTTTCGTCCTTCTCCTTCATGCCGGATTTGTCCTTATACCGCCAGTGTGCGGCTATGCCTTCCTCTGCAACCCTGTCCATCCCCTCTGTCCTTATCTGGAATTCAACCCTTTCTCCACCAGGTCCAATGACAGTTGTATGAAGGGACCGATACTGGTTGGACTTTGGCACGCCTATGTAGTCCTTGAACTTTCTTGGAACCGGCACCCAGAGGGAATGTATAAGCCCTAAGGTTGCATAGCAGTTTGCCTTTGTGTCTGTGATAATCCTTATTCCTAAGACATCGTGTATCTGATCGAATGGAACCTTCTGTCTCTGCATCTTCTGGTAAATGCCGTAGTAGTGCTTTACCCTTCCTGAGACCACCCCGCTTACGCCCTGCTCTTTGAGCCTGCCTTCTACGATGCCGACTACCTGTTTTATGTAGCCTTCATGCTCCTCACGCCTTTTTGCAACCTTTCTTTCAAGCTCTTCATAAAGCCCGGGCATAAGATATTTAAATGAGAGGTCCTCGAACTCTGTTTTAAGCCAGCCAATGCCGAGCCTGTTTGCAAGTGGTGCATATATGTCCAGTGTCTCTGATGCAATACGCTGGCGCTTGTGCTCGGGAAGAAACCCCAGTGTGCGCATATTATGAAGCCTGTCTGCAAATTTTATAAGTAAGACCCTTATGTCCTCTGCCATTGAAAGAAGCATCTTTCTAAAGTTCTCTGCCTGTGCTATCTCATGGGACTTAAACTCCATCTTGCTTAACTTCGTAAGGGAATCGACGAGGAATGCCACATCGTAGCCAAACCGTTTCTTTATGTCATCGACAGTTACATCTGTGTCCTCGATTGTGTCATGAAGTATTCCTCCTGTTATCGTGGTCGTATCCATCTTCATATCTGCAAGGATGAATGCCACTGAAAGGGGATGCTCTATGAATGGCGTTCCTTCCTGTCTTTTCTGTTTCCCGTGTGCCTCGCTCGAGAAAAAATAAGCCCTTCTTATGAACTCAACATCAGCCGAGGGATTATATGAGCGGACCTTCTCTGTTAGGTCGTCTATGCTTTTAACCTCTTCTCCCATACCTTATTATAAAACTTTTGGGTATCATATATCATGATCGAGATAGATGGCTCTTTTGGAGAAGGCGGCGGGCAGATTTTGAGAACCGCATTGAGCCTTTCCTGCCTTAGAGGTTTGCCATTCAGGATGTTCAATATAAGAACAAAGAGGCGTAAGCCAGGCCTCATGCCCCAGCACCTTATGGCTGTAAAGTCATTGGCTTTAATCTCAGGGGCATCTGTTAAGGGTGATTCCATTGGCTCAACCCAACTTTTCTTTGAGCCAAAGGAGGTTAAATCAGGCGATTACTACTTTGACATAGGAACTGCTGGCTCGACATCTCTTTTAATGCAGGCACTTCTCCTTCCACTTGTATTTTCGAGGGGGCAGTCCTCACTCACACTTAAAGGAGGCACACATGTTCCAATGAGCCCTCCGTTTCATTACATAAAAGATGCATTTATCTCAATGCTTAAGAGGCTTGGGATAGATATAAGTGCCGAGATTTCTTCCTATGGGTTTTATCCAAAAGGAGGAGGAAAGGTAAGGTTCCTTATCGAGCCTGCAAAGACACTAAGGCATATGAATTTTATCGAAAGGGGAGATATAATCTCCATAAAAGGGCTCTCTGGAGTTGGAAACCTTTCTTTAAGCATCGCCCAAAGGCAGAAGGACTCAACGCTTAAGGCACTCGGCTCTTTGGATATTCTCCCTGAAATAGAGACCGTCGAGGTAAACTCAATAGGGCAGGGAACTTTCGTTTTCCTTTCTGTTGATTCGGAAGGCTCAAACTCAGGGTTTTCAGCCTTAGGACAAAGGGGTAAAAGGGCTGAGACTGTTGGACAAGAGACTGCAGAGAAGTTTTTGGATTATTATCGCACAGGCAGTTGCCTTGACCCTCATATGGCAGACCAGCTTATACCCTATCTGGCACTCATAAAAGACACTATAGGATTTACAACATCAAAAGTCACAGGGCATCTCCTTACGAACCTCTGGGTTACCGAGAAATTCTTAGGGATAAAATATGAGATAGAGGGTGAAAAAGGCTCACCGGGGACTGTGATTATTAGAAGTTGAAATACCTTGAGCTTGCTATTTCAGGTATCATAACTCTATGCCTGATACTGTCATTCTCATTTTAGGTCCAACCTGTGTTGGAAAGTCAGAGACCGCAATAGAGCTTACAAAGGCTCTCAAAACAGAGCTTATAAGTGCAGATTCCATGCAGATATATAAATACATGGACATTGGAACAGGAAAGCCTTCTTTATCCGAAAGACAGGGAATTAAACACCATATGATAGACATTGTCTTACCTGAGGAGACATATAGTGTTGGCAGATACATAGAGGATGTCATACCAGTAATTAATACCATTCACGAGAAAAATAAAATCCCTGTTGTTGTCGGAGGCACAGGGCTTTATACAAAGGCAATGACAAGAGGGCTCTTCCCTGGGCCATCTGCTGACTGGAGCTTAAGAGGAGAGCTTTTAAGGCTGGAGGAGGAATCAAAGGGGATTCTCTATGAAAATCTGAGAAGGCTTGACCCTACTGCAGCAGAAAATATAATGCCTACTGATTTAAGAAGAATTCTCAGGTCATTAGAGGTCTCCCTTAAAAGCAATGAGAAGATGTCTGAGTTAAAGGCAAGACTCACAAAGCCACTTCCTTATGAATTCATAAAGATAGGGCTTATGCGGGAAAGAAAGGAGCTTTATGGAATGATAGAAAAAAGGGTGGAGGATATGATTGCGAGAGGTCTTGTCCATGAGGTGAATAGACTTCTTAGTATGAATCCTTCATCCACTTCCATGCAGGCAATTGGCTATAAGGAAATCGCATCCTATCTCAAGGGCAACTATCCCCTCGATGAGGCTATAAGGCTTATAAAAAGAAATACAAAAAGATATGCAAAAAGACAGTTTACATGGTTTAAGAAAGAGGAGGGCATACACTGGATTGATGTTACAGGGATATTTAGCGGCAGGGAGATATATAATAAAGTATCGGTATTATTCAGCTTGACAAAGGTTAATCTATAGAGTAGTCTATAGATAAATGAGGTGAAAAATATGAGTAAAATTGTGAGTGTTACTAAGTTAAGGGAGAAGACAGTAAAGGTTCTTAGCGAGGCATTAGAGGAACCACTCTGTATTGTTGTAAGAAGCAAGCCAAAGGTCATTATGGAATCTGTGGACATTTATAGTAAAAGAGAGGCAGAGTTGTCTGAACTCAGGAAGAAGGTTTTTGAATATGAAACACTGCAGGCACTTAAAGAGGTCCGGGCAGGAAAGGGAAAATCCTTTAAGTCTGCAAAGGCTTTGATTTCCTCTCTAAAGAGCGAATGAACTATCAACTGGTTACTTCTGGGCAATTTGAAAGGGCACTCAAGGCATTCCTTAGAAAGCATCCTAATTTAAAGGGGCTTGTGGTTGAAAGGCTTACCCTTTTACAGAAAGACCCACACGACCCCTGTCTTAAGACCCATGAGCTGAAAGGCAAATTAAAGGGCATTCTCTCTACCAGCCTCACTTACGATTACAGGGTTGTGTTTGTCATTGAAGGAAATGCCATATACCTTTTGAACATAGGCTCGCATGATGAAGTTTACTGATAAACCCCATTACCTTCAACACAGGCAGAGACTCAGAGAAAGGTTCAGAACTACGGGGTTTGATGGGTTTCAGGACTATGAGGCATTGGAGCTTCTTCTTACATATGCAATTCCGAGAATGGATGTCAAACCCCTTGCCAAAGAGCTTATAAGCAGGTTCGGAAGCTTTAGCTCGGCTCTGGATGCCTCTCGGGATGAGCTTGCAGAGGTAAAAGGAATAAAGGAAAACACGGCAGTTCTTTTAAGCGTTGTCAAGGAATGTGCAAGGCTTTATCTCAAGGAAGGGCTTAAAAAGAAAAAACATATAACATCGACGAGAGAGCTTTTGGATTATTGTAAGCTCACGATGTCAGGGCTAAAGGATGAGCAGTTCATGGCAATATTCCTTAACTCCCAGAACGAGGTCATAGCAGACGAGGTCATACAAGAAGGCACTGTAAACCAGTCTGTTGTTTATCCGAGAAAGGTAATGGAAAGGGCGATTTATCACAAGGCATCTTCACTCATTGTGGTTCATAATCATCCAGGAGGAAGCAGTAAGCCCTCGGCAGAGGACAAAAGGCTTACAAACCAGCTTATTGGGGCAGGAAGAAGCCTCGGCATTAATATACATGACCACCTAATAATCTCGAAGGCAGGTCATTTCAGTTTCCTCGAGGCAGGCATGATGTGAATGAGGAAAACTATATGTGGCATATGATTGTTAAGGCTCTAATGGGTTTTTGCCTGCTCTTTGTGTTTTCCCTGAGCACTGTCTCTTGCACTAAAAAGGAGGAGGTAGAAAGAAATAGGCTTAAGGTTGTTACGAGCCTTTTCCCCTTTTACGATTTCGCAAAGAATATCGGCAGGGAAAATGTAGAGCTAAGCCTTCTCCTTCCACCCGGGGTAGAGCCTCATAGCTTTGAGCCAACCCCAGAGGATATTAAAAAAATCGCAGAAGGAGACATATTCATATACACAAACAAAGCCATGGAGCCGTGGATAGACGATGTCTTAAAGGGCATCGAAAACAAAGACCTTGCGGTTATAGATTCAAGCTCAGGCATTACCTTTATGGATGCAGACCCCCACATATGGCTTGACTTTTTGAATGCACAAAAGGCAGTAGACAATATCCTCGATGGGTTCCTGAGAAAAGACCCCAAGAATAAGGATTTCTATACTAAGAATGCAGAGGATTACAAGGCAAGGCTCGATGAGCTTGACAGGGATTTCAAAATCGGTCTTTCGGATTGCAGAAAGGACACATTTATACATGCAGGACATTTTGCATTTAACTATCTTACAAAAAGATATAATATCGAATATCTTTCTGCATACGGAACTGCACCTGATTCAGAGCCAACCCCTAAGAGGCTCATGTTACTTCTTAAAAAGACGAAAGAGCTTGGTATAAAACATATTTGTTATGAGGAGCTTATAAAGCCAGAGATTGCAAATGTGCTTTCAAAGGAGACAGGTGCAGAGCTTGTCATGCTTCATGCAGGGCATAATATAACGAGGGAGGAGATGGATAATGGTATAACATTTATAACACTCATGAGGGAGAATCTTAAGAACCTTAGGATTGCTTTACAATGCAGGTAGATGTCATATCGGTTAATGGTCTGACCTTCAGGTATAACTCCATGACAGTTCTAAGGGACATATCCCTAAGCGTAAGTAAAGGAGACTATGTTGGGCTTGTTGGGCCAAATGGCTCCGGGAAAAGCACATTAATCAAGACCCTGCTTGGACTCATCATGCCTGATGAAGGCAATGTCTCTTTATTTGGCAGGAGTCCACAGGATTTCCATGAGTGGCATAAGGTTGGCTATGTTCCTCAGAAGGCTACATCTTTTAATCCGAATTTTCCAGCTGTAGTGGAAGAGATTGTTTCTCTTGGGATTATTTCGAAAAAGGGATTTCCAAAACAGTTGAATAAATCCGACTACGAGGCTATAGACAGGGCACTTGCATTGATGGATATATCAGGGATTAAAGACAGGCTTTTTGGCGAGCTCTCAGGTGGTCAACAGCAAAGGGTGGCAATTGCGAGGGCAGTTGTAAGCGAACCAGAGCTTTTAATCTTAGATGAGCCTGCTACTGCCCTTGACCCTGAAACAAGGGAAAGGTTCTTTGGCATACTCATGGAGCTTAATAGTAAAGCCAATACCACGATTATCCTCGTTACGCATGACATTGGCAGTATCGGTAAATACGCATCCCGATTGCTTTATCTGGATAAGGAAATCATATTCTTTGGCTCTTTTGAGGATTTCTGCGTCTCTTCTGAGATGTCGAGGTATTTTGGGGAATCCTCACAGCACCTTATATGTCATAGGCATTGAAATGGAGATTTTTGAGTTTCTAAGCTATGGTTTTGCACAGAGGGCACTCCTTGCAGGCTCTTTCATTGCGGTTTTATGCTCTGTGCTCGGGGTCTTTCTGGTCTTAAAAAGGCTTTCCCTGATTGGAGATGGCTTAGGACATGTCACATTCGGAGCAGTTGCGCTTAGCCTTCTTTTAAAGGCACACCCACTCTATGTCTCCATTCCGCTTGTGATGCTAAGCTCCCTCGGTATACTTAGGCTTACCAAGAGGGCAAGAATCCACGGAGATGCGGCTGTTGGAGTGGTGTCTTCCTTAGGGATTGCCATTGGCATACTTCTGGCAAGCACTGCAGAAGGCTTTAATATCGACCTATTTGGCTATCTGTTTGGAAACATACTTTCCATAAGCAGGCAGGAGGTAATTATCTCCATGGTGCTTTCGGTTGCAGTTCTTTTTACAGTCCTATTTTTTTATTATGACCTTTTCTCTATAACCTTCGATGAGGACTCTGCAAAGGCATCGGGAGTCAAGACAGACAGGATTAATACAATCCTGATTCTCCTGACTGCCCTTACAGTTGTCCTTGCCATGAGGGTCGTTGGCATTATGCTTGTCTCGGCATTACTAATCCTTCCTGCGGTCACCTCGATGCAGATAGCACGGGGCTTCAAGGCGACCATGGCGGTTGCCGTAGTCTCCTCTTTGCTTTCAGTTATAGGAGGGATATTTATTTCGTTTGAATTTGACCTTCCAACAGGTGCTACCATTGTGATTATGAATTTTCTACTCCTTATATCTGCCTTAGCCTATAGAAGGCTAAGGGGTAAATTACAAGAATAAACGACTCTTGAGTAGTCTCAATTTATAACTTGACAATATAAAAGTCACCACTATATAGTCAATATATCTAAAGCCTTGACATTGGGGGCGTAATGGCAAGATTTAGGAAGCTCATAGTGTTACCTGTTATCACTGCCTTGGCAATATCGGCAATGCCCCCATCTGTAAGCCACGGTGAAAACAGATATGTTGGCAGTGATGCCTGCAATGACTGCCACCCCACGGAATATAAAAACTTTATTACCTATGCCAAAAAAAGTAAATCCTTTCTGGGTATACAGAAAATGAAAAAGGACCTGACCGAAAAAGAAATGAAAAATTGCTACTCCTGCCATACTACTGGATATGGAAAGCCAGGCGGTTTTGAAAGCCCTGAAAAGACCCCACATTTAAAGGGTGCAGGTTGTGAGGTCTGTCATGGACCAGGCGGAATACATGTAAAATCAATGAGCAGGCGTGATATAAAAACCCGTATAGGAATAAAAGACTGTGAAGTCTGCCATATCGCAGAAAGGGTAAGTGCCTTCAGATATAAACCTATGGTTCATGGGGGAGCGCATTAACCTTTTTGACCTTATAAGAAGACGACTAAATCTAAAGGTACTCCTTACTATTACCCTTGCGGTCTCCATAATAATGGGCACAGTGATTTATTTGGGTATCGCCAGTCAGAGGAAAGAACTCAAGAACAAAATGGTTGCTCACGGAGAAGGGTTAAAGTCTCTGGTCTATGCAGGCATTAAACATCCTATGTCCGTTGGGGACAGTGTCTCTGTGGAAAGACAACTGTTAGATATACGAAAGACCGTAGGGGGCATCTCTGTAGCTATATGTGATTCCGATGGGGAGATTAGATTTGCAACCGATGAGGGTGTAATCGGAAAGAAGGTCTCTGAGTTTATCCGTGACAAGGAAGCATCCGAGGCATTGAGGGCTTTGTTAGAGACAGGTGAGCAGTATAGGGAAAAGTCTTTTGAAGAGCAGGTAGAGGGCAAAAGGTACATGGTCAACTTCTACGAAGTGTTGAATGAGGAGGGGTGCTATCACTGCCACGGCGCCTCAAAAAAGGTCATTGGGGGGTTGATTGTAAAACAGTCTGCCGAGGAAACCTATGCCACCATAGCAGGATTAAGAAACAAAGGCATCCTCGTTGGGGTTGTCGGCGTATGTATTATAATTGCCATACTTTATTTCCTGCTGAGGAGGCTGGTGATTTTGCCGACAATTGAATTTTCAAGAAAGGCAAGAGAGATAGCAGAAGGAGACCTAACAGTAGAAATACAGGTAAGGGGAGAGGATGAGATTTCATCCCTCGGTAGGTCGATAAACAAGATGGCAGGCAACCTAAAGGAAATGGTAACGAATGTTCGTGTGGTTACAAACAGCATATCCGATGTCACGGAAAACATTATTTCATCCGCAGGCAGGGTTTTAAGCGGAGCCACCTCTCAGCACAATACAATAGAGCAGACAGGGGGTTTCATAAAAGAAATAGATAATTCGATATTGGATGTAGCCACGAGTGCTAAAAGCCTTTCCACCTCTGCCGAAGATACATCATCCGCAATAGTAGAGATTTCCAACTCCATAGGAGAGGTAGCTGAAAGTGCAAAAATACTTTCCGAATCCATGGTCGAAGCCGCCTCTTCTATTGACGAAATGATGAGGTCTATAAAAGAGATTGCCGACAGCCTCCAGCATCTAACGGCATTCTCCGAGGAGACCGCATCGTCCCTTTCGGAGATAAACGCCACTGTTAAGGAAGTGGAGCGGAGTGCCGTAGAATCCGTTGTCCTTGCAGAGAAGGTAACGGCAGATGCATCTGACCAAGGTATGAAGTCAGTTGGCAGTGCAGTAAAGGGCATGGATGATATAAAGGAAAGCGTGGGTGCGCTTTCCGATATTATAAACGGACTCGGTAAAAGGTCAGAAGAAATAGGCAGTATCCTTACTGTAATTGACGATGTTACCGACCAGACAGGGCTTTTAGCCCTTAATGCGGCTATACTTGCCGCACAGGCAGGCGAACACGGCAAGTCCTTTGCAGTAGTAGCCGAAGAGATAAAGGACCTTGCAGAAAGGACATCTGCCTCTACAAAAGAGATATCTAAAATCATCCGTTCGGTCCAGTCCGAGACGAAAAGAAGTATCGAGATGGCAGGGGAGGGTATAAAGGTAGTCGAAAAAGGCATGAAACTCGTAGCGGAAATAAACTCTGCCTTGAAGAGCATCATGGAAAGCTCTCACACCTCCGTAGAAAAGTCCGATGTCATCCGGAGGGCAACAGCAGAGGAGGTAAATGTCATAAGGCAGATAACAGAGGCTATAAAGAGTATGAGTGGGCAGTTAGAGCGCATATCGGTGGCAACCCGTGACCAGAGCAAAGGAGGAGCTTCGATTACATCTGCGATTGAAAAAATAAAACACCTTTCAACCCGTGTTACGCAGGCAGTAGGAGAACAATCCGGTGGAAGCAAGCAGATATCTCATGCAATGGAAAATACAGTTCATCAGGCAAACCAGATAGCAAATGCCACTGCCGAGCAAAGACAACAGAGCAGGGCAATAGTGCAGTCAATCGAGAGTGTAAAGGGGGTTGCACAAGGATTGGTCAGCCTTGCCAATGAGATGAATACCGTAATAAAATCCCTATCAGAAGAGTCAAAAAGCCTGCTTTCGGAACTCCACAGATTCAAGGTGTAGGGACTGACTGAAATTAGAACCCCCCAAGTCCCCCCTTTCGCCTTATGATCGGTCCTCTTTTACTGCCTCAGAAAATAATTCTAAAGCTTTTGCGGAAGGATATGTAGATAAAGATGCAATGCCGTTTGCCAATTCAATCGGCAATAGTGCGCCTTCGTGCCGGTTACTTAAGATTTTTGGAAGAGTTGCGACAATTTTTTTAATCGCTATGAGTTTATCAAGAGATGGGTTTTCAACAAACTCTCCTCTTTCACCTGTTGGGACATTTATAACCATTTTATGATAATTATTGTACTTTACAAACACCTTAGCGCCGTAGTTTGTATCCGAGCCATAAATGCCGGAAAGGTTTGAATGCTGAATCTCATCCCTGATATATGTGTTATTGGGAATAAAGATTGAACCGGAAGGAGCTTTATTTCCAATCAAATTGAGATGCTCAACAAACGCTCCAGTTTTTTCCTGACCAATCATTGCAACCTCTATCCCATGTTCTTTTGCATGTTTAAAAAAACGTCTGATTGGAGCAGAAAGCTTGGCTAAAGTAGCTCTAAGAGAAAGAGGGCCATCTTTAACCATTAAACAGTTTTTTAATATCTCCTTATTCTTTTCCCAAAAAGAACGAATAGGAGTAAAAATCATCAAGGTCTCACTAACTGACATATAATCCGAAGCAACTTGTGTTGGTGCAAAATCTTCCTGCATACTAAGATGTAATCCGAACATGTCTGTAATAAAAATTCCGCCTTTGCATTGTGGACAGCCCCCCCTTTCCTGTTCATAAGGGAGAGTAGCGACATTTTTGTGACAATGCGGGCATCCAAACTCTTCAAGAGCAACCTTTGGCGTTGGATTCCACTTCTCATAAGCAATCCATTTAAGCGTTTCCATCATAGCGCCATCAAGAGCATTATTTAAACCCGCATCTTTGACCGATTCGAAAATTATTTCTCTTACTGTTTGGTAAATTGTTTTCTCTGGAATTGCAACATGTCTTAAAGGAAAGGCTGAGGCGTGGAACAAAGCAGAACTTTTCATCATATCCCTGATTGCGAAAGGATTTGGCGATTCCTTGTCAAGCTTAGAAATAGCATATTGATCAACTTTGAGCAGTGCTGTTTTAACAAAGGCTACTGCTTTGTATGGTGGTTGCTTGGATTCTATTGTTTGAAATGAGCCGTCTGATGAAAAAATTATTTTTAATTCTTCGCCCGCCTCAGGAAGTCCCTGCCAAACCGGGTTAGTGATTTCAGGCAAGGATTCTGGGTCTTCAAAGTTTTTACAGAGTCTTTGGACTAAAGGGCTTTTTATAACTTCTAAATGCCCTAATTTGCTTGCTCTTTCCGCTGGAAGCCTTGTTCCTTTTAGGTATGGCATTACTCGCCTGCTTTTGGGGGTGTAAATTTTAGTGCTTGCATGGAAATGACAAATCTGTGTGACCGCGTAAGCATTCTGATGTATCCCGGTGTTTTAGCATTCAAGATATCATCCTTTAAGCTTTCGTAAGCGACATTAACTTTTGCAAGCCTACTGACATCATCTGTTGAAGCAAGGTGCGCGATAAAAAAATTCTCTGTTTGTGCCAATAAGTCTGAATTTATTGTAGTAGGGGATTGAGTGGCGTAAACCATACCAATATGGTATTTAGCTCCTTCTTTTGCGAATCGCCGATAAATTCTCGTCTCTTCACTATTATCATTATCCTTGAAGAGGTTATGTGCCTCCTCGAAGTATAGTTGTATAAAGTGATTACCTAATTGATTATTAGTAAATTTAGTAGTTTGATGCCTAAAAACAGCTTCAGATAATCCTCTTGAAAAATACTGCATAACCTCTTCATTCGCGTTTCCTAAATCAAGAATTACAGTTTTTCCTTGATCTAAAAGGTCCAAAATTTCACCCATGAAGTTCCCAGCATTATGGTCATGATACATTCTAAAAGGCTGGATTAATGAGGTTCCACTACGGCCGGCTTGAGGTTCCAAGAATTCCATGATAGCTATATCATCGGCTTCAAATATTGGCTCTCTGCTTTCAGAGCTTTTTAGATTGGAATTAGTCGGATTGTTTCTTCTAAATCTCGAGATAACTTCTAATCCTACATTCAATCTCGAAGTGCAACAGATGCGACTTCAAGGGGCGTCTTGTAGCCCAGACATTTTCTGGGCCTTGTGTTAATTAATGATGCTACCATTGCCACCTGCTCATTGGTTATTTTACCGAAGTCCGTGCCTT